>JBBQGR010000299.1:0-3801 GCA_038323185.1 Phycisphaerales bacterium
GCCGTTGAGGCTGCCGGCGAGTCCGTTCGCGAGTTGCGGATCGCCGAGGTCATCCGCCAGGACGTGACGATCCAGGAGGGCAAGGTCTCCGAGTTCCGTGTCCGCCTCGGCATCTCGTTCAAGTACGACAAGAGTAAGTAAGCCGACTAGCGGATAGGCTCGGCCAAATAGTCCCACGACGATCCGAGGAGAGTACTCAGTGCCCCCTGCGAAGAAGAAGCCCGCATCCCGTAGCCGTCCTGCTGCGCAAAAGCGCTCTACTGCCAAGGAGCCAGCAGCGATCAAACGCCTCAACAAGTCGCTCGATGCCGCTCAGGATGCGCTGACGGCATTGCGCAAAGACGTAGGCCGGGACGTCGGCGCGAGTGGACGAGACCTCTACAAGAACCTGCAGAGGTTCGTCAAGGATGCCCGACGCGACAGCGGCAAGCTCAGCAAAGCACTCGAGCGCGACATTGAGCAGTTGCAAGAGCGCCTAAAGAGCTCCCCACAGACGAATACTTCGAGCCGTGCAGGTACACGCCGCAAGGCGGCGGGACGCTCAACCGCCAAGCGAGGCTCGTCGCGAAGCGCCGCGCGGTCGCGCAGCAAGTGATCGCCTCTGGGAGTGTCTCGTAACTCAGCTTCTGCGCCGTTCGCGATGAGCTTTAGGCCAGCGCGAGCTTGAAACAGCGCTCCTCGGTCGGCAACATCACCTTGGAGTCAGAGCGGGAGAACCTGAGATGCACTCAAGACCGGAGTAGACCCACCCGAGGCATCTAACAACAAAAACGCCGAACGTGCTCAGCGATCGGCGCCCAGTGGTCGCCCTGACGGCACCCGCCAGCGGCTTGAACGCGCCCTGGGGACCCCGCACCATCTTGCCGGTGCCGACGTCATAGCGCGCGCCGTGCCATGGGCACTCAAGGCATCCGTCTTCGGTCACCTGCCCATTGCCAAGCGAGGCGAAGAGGTGGCGGCAGCGGTTGGGAGACGGCGAACGGCTTGCCTGCGCTGATGCCAACCGCGAGGGCGTCGTGGGGGGTCTTCTCCACCACCGCGACCTGTGAGGAACCGAGCTCATCGACGGCTAGGAGGCGCGTGAGGGCCTGCTCAGGGGCCACGGGGGGAGTACCTCAGCCTCTGTGAAGAAGGTTCCCTTCTTGGAACGCTCATAGGCACCAGGACGACCAGGCCAACCTCAAAGCGAGCTAACGGTGGCTGCCAGGCGTGTCCGTTCAACAATCCGCGGGTGGTGGCGAGGGACATATCGGGCCCCCGCTATACGAAGAAACCCCCGCTAGTCGGGGGTTTCTTCGTATCGGAACCGAGTTTGGCCGCGGCCCCAAGGTACCGCCGGAGTACCAAAGGCTGCCGGGTACGACGGCTGAATCCGAGGTCGAACACCTCGTGTGCGTAGCGGTCATCGCGCTGGAGGGGAGCCCGGATCCGGATACTTCCCGGATTTACAACTGATCTCGACGGCGCCCATTAGGGATCCAGGCCTGCGATTACGTTTCGGATTCGGGCTTGTTCCGGTAGTTGTGATCGATCATTGCTTGCTCCTCGGGCGAGAGTTTGAGGTGATCGTCGGCTGAACTACCTCTGCGGGAAGGCCTCCCAGCGGCTAGCGCCGTCGGTCTGATCTACCTCGCCAGCGAACGTGATCAGGCGGGCGAGAGCATTAGTCCCATTTAGCAGTCCCGCTCTTCGCCCGGAGCGGAAGTGTCGGTGCGGAGGGTCAAGCAACCAAAAGTCTCGCCATTTCGGCGAGATGGGACTCGCGCTTCGGGCCGCCGTTCATCGGAGTAATCTTGTCTGAAGATTCAACGTTCGTTAGGTCTCACTCTCTCTCTTCCTTTCGCGCGCGCCCCACAGAGGGACTGAAAGGCTGAGGACCATGGCAAGCCACCAGCATGACCGCGCGCTGCAGCGGCTCGAGGCGGCGCTGGTCGAGCAGAACCGGCTGGGCAAGCGCTTTGACGCCGCCATCGGCACATCGACCGAGTTCGGAGCCTACGTCCGGCTCCGGGCCGCGGCCGATCAAGTCACAGCGCGGGAGGCCTGGGTCAACTGGGTCGACGACGAGGGCTACCGAGGGCTCAACGCGGGCCCGTTCGAGCTGCTCGCCGAGAGCCGCGAAACTCGCGTCTAAAGAGGACTGGAAGGTTGAGGAACGTGACGAGCACAGAGCGACAGCGCACGGCAACACGGGCCGCACGACGGCGGGGCGAGATCAACCGCACCGATGGCGACCGCCGGGTTGGACAGACCATTAAGGCCAGGCGTGAACTGGCCACCCACCGAGTTGGTGGTCGTGCCTGGCTGAACGGCCGCGAGGTCGGCGGTGCAGATCCTCGCTACATGCACCTTGAGGCTTCGCACGACTAAGCAACCCGCCTAAGCCACGAGAGGACGGGGAAAACGCCGAGCGGCCAAATTCTGGCGCGCGTTGGTCAAGCGAGGTGTCCGCGGGGGCCTTGTGAAGAAACGGCTGGTCCAACCGTGGGGCTTGACGAGTCACCGTATGCTGCCGGCGTGCGGGCGCTCCTAGAGGACGGGCCTATGCAAGGCAAGACGGTCGAGGTTGAGGCCGTGGAGGGCCGGCCACCCAAGACGATTGACGTCCCAGATGAGAAGGGCGGCGCCTGCCGTTATTGCCTGGCGCAGTGGACCCAGGAGGGCATGACGGCGGCCTACACGTTTCTCTACGCCGTCTAGTCCGCTTGCGCCGGCGGCCCACCTGCGCTGCTGCTTCTCGCGTCTCGTCCGTTGCGAGAGAGAGAGTGGCGCGGTCACCAGCACGCTCGCTTCCACGCGAAGGGGCAGCGTGGCCCCGAGCGGGGCTTACCGGCGAATCGAGGCTAGTGGTGCTCGATCACCCGGTCGACGACGCTGTACGCCTTGGCCTCCTCGGCGCTCATGAAGTAGTCGCGTTCGGTGTCCTTGGCGACCTTTTCCAGCGACTGGCCGGTGTGCTTTGCGATGATCTGATCTAGCCTGCCGCGGACGTCGATGATCTCCTTGGCGTGAATCTCGATGTCGGTCGCCTGGCCCTCGAACCCGCCGGAGAGCTGGTGGATGAGGATCTTCGAGTTCGGCAGAGACATCCGCTTGCCATTGGCGCCGCCCGCCAGCAGGAGGGCGCCCATGCTCATCGCGATCCCGACGCAGATCGTCTGCACGTCGGGCTTGATGAACTGCATCGTGTCGTAGATCGCGAGGCCGGCATAGACGGAGCCGCCCGGGGTGTTGACGTAGAGGCTGATGTCCTTGTCGGGGTCCTCTGATTCGAGGTGGAGCAGCTGGGCGACGATCAGGTTGGCGATGTCCTCGGTCACCGGCGTGCCGAGGAAGACGATTCGCTCGTTGAGCAGGCGCGAGTAGATGTCGAAGGCGCGCTCTCCGCGGGAGGTCTGCTCGACGACCATTGGGACCAGGGGACTCATCGCGGGGGCAGTCTATAAACGCCCGTCGGCGACACTGCCCCCTTGGGACGACGAGCGCAGCGCTGCGCGGGGGCGCGCCTGGCTGGTGTGAGATAGTCGGCAGGTGAGCACTTCCGAGAAGTCCGCCACCCGCCTCGTAGGCGTCTCCGAGCTCGGAGACTCACAGGTCGCCGTGGTCGATCCGACACCGCGCGGTGCCCTGGCCGTAGGCATCAGCGACGGCAAGCCGTTTGCGGTCTCTAACCGCTGCCGCCACCTCTTTGCGTCCCTGGGCGAGGGGCAAGTAACCGAGGATGGATGCCTTGAGTGCCCTCGGCACGCCGCCCGCTATGACGTCGGCAGCGGCAAGATGGTGCGCGGTCCTCAGGGCGCG
>JBBQGR010000300.1:0-3800 GCA_038323185.1 Phycisphaerales bacterium
GTTCTGCCCATCGATGTGAGGAGCGATCGCAGCGAGTCCTCGCTGAGCTTGAGGCCCGGCGCGTCGCTGCGCGCCGAGCCGGTCAGGTGGAAGCCAACAAAGCGGGCCCAGTCGTCGAGTGTCATGTGCATCGTGCCCGCCGGCGCAATTGCCGGTGGGTTGTCGGCGCCCGCGCCGGGCTCGACGGCCTTGCCCGAGAGCACGTGTCCTCGCGGCTGGTTGATGGCTTCGCCATCGCCCCGCACCGCGGTCCCCGGTGCCCCGAATCCTGCTGATGTGATGCCCAGCGGCGTGAGGACTCGTTCTCTCGCGAGATCTTCCCACGCTTTGCCGGTCAGCTTCTCGCCCATCGCGCCAGCGATCGCGTATCCGGCGTTGGAATAGATGTACTGATGTCCGGGAAATCCAGTGGGCGGGTGGGTGATGACGCCACGTACAAGCTGCATCCGATGCTGCGCGGGCGTGCCGTCGCGCTTCACCAGGCTGGCCCACAGGCCATGGGCGTCGAGGTCCGCCGGTGCGCCCGCTCGGTGCGAGAGGAGTTGCTCGAGCGTGACCTTGCCCCACGCGGCCTGGATGCTCTGGATGTCGTCGCGGAAGACCATCGCGGGCGAAGTGTGCCAGGCGAGAGTGCCGTCGTCGACGAGTGTTGCCATGACGGTCGCGGTGATTGCCTTGGCGCAGGAGCCAAGATGCCACTGGTCGTCGAGGGTTGCGAGATCGGGCGCGCCGCGCTTGCGGACGCCGGTGACGCCGCGAGCGATGACGGTGTTCCCGTCGAGGACGATGATCCCCATGGCCGGAAGGTCGTGCTTCTTCAGGATCGGCGCGAGCATCGCGGCGATGTCTTCGATTTCCGCGGCGGGTGCTGGCTTGATCGCGAGGGGGGCGGCAGGAGTTGGCTGATCCGTTCGCTCGGCGCCTGACTGCTGGGCGGCGGCGAGCGGAACCGCGACGACGGCCGCAAGGGTGATCAGGCTCGCGAGGATGTGACGATTCATGGTCGGTCTCCAATTCAAGCGATCACTCGGCGATCCGATCACCCCTGGCGCTTCGATCTAGCCACCAACCTGCTCGGGCGGGAGGACGCTCCCGACCAGGTCTGATACGCGCGAGACGCCCATTCGTTTCGCCCACTTTGCGAGGCCTGTTGCGACCTTGATCGGGCTGCGAGGATCTGCGAAGAGGCCGGTGCCGATCTCGACGGCGGTGGCTCCGGCGAGGATGAACTCGGCGGCGTCTTCCCATGCGACGACGCCGCCGATACCGACGATTGGCGTCTGCGTCTGCTTGCAGATTCCGTGGTACGCGTCGTGCACGAGCTTGACGGCGATTGGATGGATCGCGGGTCCGGAGAGGCCGCCGCTGCCGCGAGCGAGCTTGGGCCGGCGCGACCAGACGTCGATGGCCATGGCGGGCATGGTGTTACTGATGCAGAGTGCGTCGGCGCCGGGGCGCTGGTTGGGTCCGTTGGGCTGTGAACTGGCGGGCTCGATCGCAGCCCGCGCCATCGCGACAACGCCCGGCCGCCCCACCACCACCGGGCTGAGCTTCACGAAGAGTCGCACTCGTGGCAGGACGGCTCGCACGGAACGGACGAGCTCGCTCAAGAGCGCCTCATCGCTCCCGAACTCGCAACCGTGCTTGACGTTTGGGCACGAGACATTGAGCTCGACACCTTCGATGCCGGGGATTGCGTTCATCGCAGCGCAGACGCACACGAAGCCATCGACGGAGAACTCGCTGACCGAGCCGATGACGCGCGTGGGGACGGAGGCCACGCGGGGGGCATAGTCGCGCACGAAGGCGTCGACCCCGACGTTGGCGAGGCCGATCGCGTTGAGCATTCCCGCCTTGGTGGGCAGGATGCGCCAGGTCTGATTGCCGTCGCGCGGCTCGGCCGTGATGGATTTGGTGACGATCGCGCCGACCTCGCGAAGGTCGAGGCAGTCGGCCATCTCGTCGAGCGTTCCCGCCGTCCCCGCGGCGAGGAGCACGGGCGTGGAAAGGGAGATTCCCGCGAGGTTGGTGGAGAGGCTCTGGTCGGGCACGGGCAGAGCGTACTCCACTCGCGAGGGCGGCCGCCAAGCGCTCGCACGTGGGATTTTCGGATGCCGGGGGCCGCGCGAGGCCGCTCGCGGGGGGCGTACGGTTGTGACATGGACACGACCGCAATCAACGCACGCATCGCACAGTTTGAGAACATGGTCCGCGAGGGCGCGGATCCGACGAACGACATGGCTTGGTTCAGCCTTGGCGGCGCGTACGCGCAGGCGGGGCGGCCCGGCGATGCGGCCAACGCGTACACGCGATGCTTCGAGCTGAATCCCGCGATGAGCAAGGCGTATCAGCTCGCGGGCAAGGCGCTGATTGATTCGGGCGATCGCGACAAGGCGGTGGGCGTGCTGGCCGAGGGGTACACGTCCGCCGCGGAGCGAGGGGATCGGATGCCGATGAGCGCGATGGGCGAGATGCTGGACTCGCTGGGTGTCAAGCGGCCCGAGGTTGCGGGGAAGGCGGCCGCGGCGATGGCACCGCTGCCCGATGGCACGTTCATGTGCAGCAAGTCGGGTAGGCCGGGGACCAAGATGAGCAAGCCGCCCTTCAAGGGCGTTGTCGGCGCGTGGATCATGGAGCAGATCTCCGTCGAGACGTTCGAGGAGTGGATCCGGCAGGGGACCAAGGTGATCAACGAGATGCGATTGGACCTCTCGCGCGATGAGGACGGCGAGAAGTACGACACGTTCATGCGCGACTACCTCGGGCTGGATGAGGAGACGCTGCGGCGCATCAGCGAGACGAAGCCGGTGTAATGAATCGACGCTTGGACGACGCCTTCTTTCCCGCGGGCCGATGGCGATCTGATCGTGACGTACACGTACATCCCCGCGCCGGGCGCGGCGGGTGTTGTGCCTGCGTTTGGCGCGCTCGGCGCTTGCGTGCGCGGGCGGCGGTGAACTGGGTACGCTGGTGCGATGAACTACTACGAGATCTGGGTGAATCTGCGTGAGTCGCACAAGGACATGGAGTTCAGCAAGGCCGTGCACGGCTATATGGAGCACCTGCGCGGGCGGGGTGTGATCGAGCACTGGCGGCTGACTCGCCGCAAGTTTGGCTTTGGCCCGCCGGGGCTTGGTGAGTTCCACATCTCGATTGCGTGCAGGGACCTTGCGCAGCTCGACGCGGCGTTCGGCGTTGTCGCGACTCGCGCGGGTGAGGTTGAGCGGCTGCACCATCCCGTGTACTCCATGGTCACGGACTTTACGAGTGCGCTCTATCGCGACTTCCCTGATGCGGAGCGTGTGGTGCCGACGGTCTGACGAGCCATGTGGTTCAACGCATCATGCCGCCTTGGCGAAGTGTGCCCAGCATGAGCGTCTCGACGGGTGTTGAGGTCTCGACGGTGACGAGCGCGATACCGCGGGAGCGTGCTGCGGCTTTGAGCGCGGCCTGGTGGCGCGCGAGGCCGAGGCGGTAGGCGTTGATGGATGCTGGCGTGATGGTGACGTCGGCACTACGGCCGGTTTCGACATCGGTCAGGCGCAGATCGCCGAGGAGGCCGCGCTCGCGCTCATGGTCGGGGTTGATCTCGCCGGGGGCGAGCGTCTGCACGCAGTAGGTGTCGAAGCTGGAGGCGAGTGCGCCGCTCGCGCGGCTGGCGAGGTAGTTGAGGCCTTCGTCGTAGCCGCCCTCCCACAGGTAGTCGGAGATGATGACGGTGATGCCGCCGCCTGCTCGCGCGAGGGCGAGGCGGCGCATGGCGCGGGCGAAGTCCTCGCGGCCGGGGCGTGACGCGCCTG
>JBBQGR010000301.1:0-3797 GCA_038323185.1 Phycisphaerales bacterium
GTCCATCACGAGGCGCTGGCTGACTTCGGGGGGCTGGGAGTCGGGCGTGATCATCATGATGTGGGCGGCGCCGAGGCCGGCCATCTTTGGTGAGCGTGCCGCGAGATCGACGGCGACCATGTTGGGCGCGAAGGAGAAGTCGGAGGCGGGGAGGACGAAGAAGCTTGTGACGGTGATGGAGTCGTCGGTCAGCTCGTGCTTGCGGCCGAAGTGGTAGCGAGTGGCGCTGACCTTGGACTCATCGAGGTCGATCTCCCGCAGCTCGCGGCCTTTGCTCTCGGTCCAGCCGGCGTTGGGATAGCAGACGGGCGGGTAGTGGCCGGCGAGGTCGCGCACGTCCTCGCAGTGGACGATGACGAGGCTGACCATGTGGCCGCTGAGGGGATCGCGGTAGACCCGCTGGAGGATGACGTTTGGATTGAGCATCTCCGCAGCGGCTGCGACGACTTCAATGTCGGTGCCGACCATGGGTCCGACGGCGTACGGAAGGGCTCGGACGCGATCGCGGACCTCGGCGAGATACTCGGGCGAGGCCGCGGGCCGGGTGTTGGTG
Organism: Phycisphaerales bacterium; assembly: GCA_038323185.1. GTDB lineage: Bacteria > Planctomycetota > Phycisphaerae > Phycisphaerales > UBA1924 > JBBASU01. Next base: position 554 of record JBBQGR010000301.1, read on the forward strand.
AGCGTGCTCCAGGTGAGCATGGCCACGAGGAACGCGCCGGTCACGATGACGGGAGCGCCGAGGGTCCTGAGCGTGTCCTTGATTGGGTTTGGCATGGGTGCTGGCTTAGTTGCTGACGGCGTAGTTGACGGTGCGGAACTCCATCCAACGCATGAGCTGGAGGACGGCCCAGAGGATGCCCAGCGCCAGGACGAGGACCGCCCAGCCGCTGACATCGTGGAAGAGGCCCGCGCTCTCCTTGCTGGTGTAGCCGTACATGATGGTCGTGGGGACAAGGCGAATGATGTTGACGAGGAGCGCAACCAAGGGGCTGATGAGAAGGAGAACAAGGCGGACACGGTTGCGCATCGAGAGAGAAAAGGCGAAGGCGAAGGTGACGAGGACGAGCGAGCCGACCATGCGCATGCCGTTGCAGGCCTCGGCGACGGCGACGGCCTCGCCGTTGATGTTGAGGATGTTGCCCGCGCGGGAGATGGGAAAGCCGCCAAGGTCCAGGATGATCTCGGTAGCCTTGGCCGAGATCTCCTGCAGCGGGAGGGCGATCTGGTGACGCAGGCGTCCCGGAACGGGGAGGAGGAAGGCCAGGGCGATGAACGAGGGAAGAAACTTTCGGGCAAAGGAAGTGCCGAAGACACAAACGATCGCCGCACCGGCGGCGACGACGGCCGAGCCGTGCCAGAGGAGGTCGATTCCGTTGCGGAAGCCGATCTCACCCGCGACGATCGCGCCGACGCAGACGATGCCGCCGATCCAGCTCGGAGTGATGGTGCAGAAGCGGAGCCGGTCGGCGCGGATGATGGCGAGCCAGACGGCGACCGGCAATGCGAGGATGATGTGTGACTGGTCCTCGCGGTCGAGCGCGACGGAGAGCATGTCGCGCCAGGCGGCGAGACAAATGAGCACGGCGAGTGCCACAAGGGCAATCGCCGCAAGAACTTGCGACAAGCTGAAGACCCTGGCCAGTTTCATTGAGCCCTTCTCACGACGATGCTGTCCCCCTGCCGTCCCCTCTGCCTCTCTTGTGCCGAGCCCTCGTCCTTGATGACTCCAGCGAGTGTGACGACCGCGTCTGAGATCGACGCGCCGGCTGGTACTACGGCGCGAGCCATGACGATTGTTCGCACGACTACGGCGCCTGATTCAACTCGCGCTCCAGGTCCGATCACGCTGTGTGCGACGTAGGCCGTGGGATCCACGAAGGCATCGAGGGCGAGGGCGACCGGGCCGGGCGCGGCGGCGCGCGCGACGGGATGGTCGGACGTGGCTTGCTCGGATGACAGAACCGCCGCGAGAAACTCCGGGCGCGTCCGGAACGCGCCCATGGCCGGGGGCGCAAGCAGAAAGACGCGGACGTCCTTTCCGGCGGCGACGAGCTTGGGCAGGAACTGCTCTTTGAGGTCCACAAATCCTACATCGGAGACCTGGTCGAGCGCCTCCACGCGCAGGACGAAGAGGCCGGCGGGAGAGGCGTCGGGATTGATGCCGACCGTCGCATCAGATCTCGCGGCGAAGTGGGCTTCGATCAAGGGGCGGATGGGGGTCAAGGCCAGCCGCGAGGCTTCGATAATCAGAACGTTGGCATCCTTGGGTAGGTCGCGGGTTGCGTCACGGACGACGCCCGCGGGGCCTCTGTAGGCGGCTTGGTCCGGGAAGAGCTCGAAGGAGTGGCCAGATAGTGGTACGCCTGACGCCTCTGGCGTGGCCTTAGCGCTTGGGAGTGTTGTGATTGGCGGTCGGCTGGGCTCTAGAAGACTGGCCACGAGCGTGCGAAGTCCTTCGACTTGGTCGGGGCGGACGCAGATGCAGACGCGCGCTTCGGCATCGTCGCGCACGAGAACATCTCGGAAGACCGCCGCCCAGTGAGCCAGCAGCGTTCCCTCTGTCCCGACGGGGAGCGCGAGAACGGATGCACCACACGCGCTGGCCAAAGGGGAGGGACGCAGGCCGCCCGCGAGCAGGAGGACGCGCGCGATCATCGCGGCTTAATTCCGGGTGGGGCTGCGAGGAGACGAAGACTCGCCGCGGAATGGCGAGGTACCCAAGCAACACTCGCCACGAAGTAGCGGGGTACGCAGGAGGGAGCTATCCAGAACATGCTCACGCCCTGACCAGCCTGTCGCCCATCTCGCTGGTCCACTTTCGCATCGCGTCGCGGGTGTCGACGACGAGTTGCGAATGCTTGGCGAGGGCGGCGTAGTCGGTGGTGCTGTGGGCGGTGGAGATCAGCACGACGTCGTACGCCGCGATGTTGTCCTTCGTCAGTTCGACGCTCTTCATCTTGAGGTCGTGCTTGCGGACTGGGAAGCTCTCGGGGACGTGAGGATCGTGGTAGCCGACGGTCGCCCCGCGCTCGCGAAGGAGCTCGATGAGTTCGAAGGACGGGCTCTCGCGTGTGTCGTCGACATCAGACTTGTACGCGAGGCCGATGATGAGCACCTTTGCGTTCTTGACAGGCTTGCCGCGCTCGTTCAGCGCGTGGGCGAGCTGGTCAACAACGTAGTGCGGCATGGAGGTATTGATCTCGCCAGCGAGCTCGATGAAGCGCGTCGGGCGGCCGTACTCGCGGGCCTTCCACGTCAGATAGAACGGGTCGATCGGGATGCAGTGCCCGCCCAGGCCGGGCCCTGGGTAGAAGGGCATGAAGCCGAAGGGCTTGGTGGAGGCGGCGCGAACGACCTCCCACACATCGATGCCCATCGCGGTCAGCACGATCTTCATCTCGTTGACCATCGCGATGTTGACGGCGCGGAAGATGTTCTCAAGGAGCTTGGCCGCCTCGGCGACCTCGGCGCTGCTCACACGCACGACGGTCTCGACACCCTTCTCGTAGAGCATCGCGGCGAGCTCGGTGGAGTGAGGATCGACGCCGCCGACGAGCTTGGGCGTGCTGCGCGTGGTGTGGGTCTTGCGGCCTGGATCCTCGCGCTCGGGGGAGAAGGCGACGAAGAGATCCTCGCCAACCTTGATCTCCTTCGCGCTCGCGGGCGCGGCGGCGAGCATCGCGGGCAGAAAGTCGTCGCGCGTCGTGCGCGGGTAGGTCGTGGACTCGAGGATGACCAGCTGCCCCTTGCGGAGCGTCTTGCCGATGGCAATGCCGGAGTTGATGACGTACGTGAGGTCCGGCTCTTGGTGGCGGCCCAGAGGAGTCGGAACGCAGACGATCACCACGTCGCACTCGCCCAGGCGGCTCATGTCCGACGTCGCGGAGAAGCGGCTGCTGGCGGAGAGGTCCTTGACCATGCCG
>JBBQGR010000302.1:0-3779 GCA_038323185.1 Phycisphaerales bacterium
GTGTAGACGAGCGGCAGCGTCAGAAACGGCCCGCCGTCGGAATGCCACGAGGTCAATGCCGGCAACTTTGACAGGTCCGGCGCTTCCTCGACCTCCGTGATCGGGCCCTTCTTGAGCGACTTCATGCCGACGCGAAGCCCCTCGAACGCCAGCCCTCGCAGCTTCCAGAGCTTGCCAAACGACGGCGGGACCAGCGTCTCGACCGCCTCGACGACTCTCTCGACGAACTGCCTCGGCCGCTCGCCGAACGAAAGCTGCGTGCGCTCGAGCGTGCCGAACAGGTTGGTGACGACCGGAAAAGCCGCGCCCTTCACGTTGCGGAAGAGCAGCGCGGGCCCGCCCTTCTCGACCACGCGCCGGTGAATTTCGGCGATCTCGAGTCGCGGGTCGACTTCGGTCGTGATTTCGGCCAAGTCCCCGCGTGCGCGCAGAAGATCCAGAAACTCGCGCAGGCTGCGGACAGGCTTCGCGGTCATCGAACCGATGCTACCGGCGGCAGCGCGCGAGTCCGCGCCCCGGTCGATGGGCGAGCCACGGTCCCGGCGAACGATTCGGGGGCGCGCCACCGGGGTCGATTCTCGATCGTCGGTTTTTCACAAGCCCGTACAGTCTTGCGATGCGGATCGTCGTCGGCATCTCGGGCGCGAGCGGCGCGTGGTATGCCCAGCGTCTGCTTGAGATCCTGCTGCGCCAGGGGCACGAGGTGCACCTGGTCGTGAGCGACTATGGCCGGCGTCTGCTCTTTGATGAGTCCAAGGTGAAGAACCTCACGCTCGCGGAACTCGTCCCCACGCTCGGCGGCCAGCCCGACTCGGAGGCCATCGCGCGCCGCTTCTTCATCCATCCCAACAAGGACGTCGGCGCCACCATTGCCTCGGGCAGCTTCATCCACGACGGCATGGTCGTGGTGCCGTGCTCCTCCGCAAGCTTGGGTGCCATGGCCACCGGCAGCGGCGGCAACCTCCTCACCCGCGCCGCGATGGTGACGCTGAAGGAACGCCGCCCGCTCATCATCTGCCATCGCGAGATGCCCCTGAGCCTCATCGACATCCGCAACATGGAAACTCTGGCCCTCGCTGGCGCGATCCTTTGCTCACCAAACCCCGGCTTCTATCTCCTGCCCAAGACCATCGGCGACATCGTGGACTTCACGGTCGGCAAGATCCTGGACCTCCTCAGGGTCGAGCACGACCTCAAGATCCGCTGGGCGGATCACGGCATCACGTCGCCATCGAATGAGCCTGAGTAGGAAAGGGGACTGGGGATTGGGGACTGGGCACTGGAGGAAGGAAGAGGCATTGGGCATTCGTGGTTGGGCATTCGTGCAGATCGATCTTCTGCTTTTCTAATGCCGAACCACGAATGCCCAACGCCTCATTCCGCTGCCTTCGCGTTCCCCTTAGTGCCTAGTGCCTACCCACGCAGACTTGCCGCGATCGAGATTTCCTGCAGCCTGATCGAGGCCCGATCGAGCTCTTCCTTCTCGCGGTGGAAGGTGTTTGGCTCGATGCTCTTCCAGTCTGACTTCGCCGCCTGCACCATCTCGCGAAGTCGCGCGATCCGCGCCGTCAGATCAGCGCGGTACCCCTCCTCCAGCGCCGCGCCATGACGCTCCAGCCGCTCGCTGATCCACTTGAGGTCGAGCTGGCTGTTCGTAATGAGGTCCACCACGCGGTGGCGGTCCATGTCCTCCTTGGCAAACGCCACGCTGTCGCGCTCGATGCGAGAGACTTCCTCGGGCGTCAGCCCATGGTTCGGGACGACCTGCATCTCGGCGCGCTTGCCGCTGCGGCGCTCGGTGGCGCTCACATTCAGCACGCCGTTGGCATCCACCGCGAACCTCACCTCAAGCTGCGGGATGCCCGCCGGCATCGGCGGGATGCCGCGCATCACGATCTCCCCAATCCTGCGGCAGTCCGCCGCCATCTCGCGCTCGCCCTGCAGCACCGTCAAGCGGATCGAGGTCTGCCCGTCCACGCTGGTAGAGAACATCTCCGTCGCGCGCGCGGGGACCGTGCTGTTGCGCATCACGAGCTTCGCAACCGCGCCGCCCACCGTCTCGATGCCCAAAGACAGCGGGATCACGTCCAGCAGCAGCGCACCCTTCTGCGTGCCCGCAAGGATCGAGGCCTGCACCGCCGCGCCAAGTGCCACGACCTGATCAGGATCCACACCCGTGTACGGCTCAAGCCCGAAGAACTCACCCACGCGCCGCCGCACCATCGGAATCCGCGTTGAGCCCCCCACCATGACAACCGCCGACACCGGCGCGCTCCCGTCGCCCATCGCACGCTGCGCATCGCGCAGCGCCGCGGCACAGCTCGCCAGCGTCCTCTCCACCAGCGGCGTCATCCACGCCTCAAGCTCGGCCCGTGTGAACGTGCGCCGATACACGCGCGACGCACCCGCGCCATCAACACCAAGCCCAACCTCCACCGGCGCCGACTCCTCCGCGGAGAGGCGAATCTTGATCCGCTCCGCCATCTCAAGCAGCGATCGCCGCGTCTGTGGCGGCAGGTCCAACGCCGATTCTTCAACACCCAGCTCGCTCGCCATCTCCTCGCGCAGCTTCGCGACCAGCAAGTGATCAACATCATCGCCACCAAGGTGGGTATCGCCAGAGGTCGCGAGGACTTCGAAGAACGACATGCCAGCGTCCGCGCCCTGCTCGCCCTTCAGCTGGCCCTGTTCATCACCACCAGCCCCCGGCGGCGTGATGCGCAGGATCGAAACATCAAACGTCCCGCCACCAAGGTCATACACCGCCACGATCCGCGCCCGCGTCTCTCGCTGCGCGCCATACACGCCAAGCCCATACGCGAGCGCCGCAGCCGTCGGCTCCGGCACGAGCCGCACCACTTCAAGCCCCGCCAAACGCCCCGCAACGCGCGTCGCCTGCCGCTGCGCATCATCGAAGTACGCTGGCACCGTGATGACAACGCGCGATACCTCCCGGCCCAGCGCCGCCTCCGCGCGAGCCTTGAGCGCACGCAGGATCTCCGCCGACACTTCCTCGGGACTCACGTCGCGCACGCCTTCGGCGCCGCCAGCCACATCCACCCCTCCACCCGCCCCTCTATCCGCATCGACCTCCGCCGCCGGAACCCGCACACGAGTGGTCCCTCGCGGCCCCGCGGCCACCTCATACGACAAGTACCCAAGGTCCGGCGCGGCATCATCGATACTTCGGCCCATCAGCCGCTTGACCGACGCGATCGTCGTCCGCGGGAATTCCGATGCCCGCGCCTTGGCCTCGCGCCCCACCACCACGCCGCCCGCCTCAAATCGCACCACGCTTGGCAGCAGCGCGTCCCCATCCCCGCCCAACAGCACCCGCGGCGGCGCACCCGCCTCGCAGATCGCCACCAGCGAGTTGGTCGTGCCAAGATCAACGCCGATGATCACCGGCGCGAGCCCGGGCGAGGGCGGACTCGCGTTCGAAACAGGATTCTCGGGGGTGCCGGGCCGCATCATCCTCCGACCATAGACTTGCGGCGCGAAAAACGCCCGGTGGCGTGGACCGCACCAACCGCGCCCGTCAAGCCCCGCCGGAGATTGCCATGAGCCATAACTTGAACGATGATCTGAACGATGATCAGAACGATGATCAGAACGACGACACGGGCGAAAGCACGAACGACAACTGGACCGGCTACATGTTCGAGACCGACGACGCCCTTCGGCGGCGAAAATCCGCGACCATACCGTGTGGATCGACGGCGCTGATCGCGCGGCGGTTATCTACGACCGCGCCCGCCTGCGTCAGGGCGACGTCATCG
>JBBQGR010000303.1:0-3761 GCA_038323185.1 Phycisphaerales bacterium
TGCTGGCCTGGTCTTGGCGTAGCCTCCGAAGCCCTTCTCCCTGATCATCCCCGTTGATGTGGTTGCCGCAGATGATCTTGCTGCTGAACTCGGTGGCGAAGTGATCAACTCGCAAGCACTTCTTGTAGCCCATCTCCACAAGTCCGGTGTACCTCGCCAGGCACCGAGGTGGATGACGCTGTCGAGAAACACTTTGCCACGAATCCCTGCTGTAAACACGGCTTTCGAGCAGTTCGGCACGACCTCCGCGTAGACATTGCCGTCACGCTTGAAGATGCCGAAGTCCGGCGTTTTCTTGGCCGCGCTGCGTCCGACCTTGCCCTTGACGCGGCGTGGGCCGAAGTAACTCTCATCGACCTTGATCGTGCCATCAAAGGGCCGCTCCAGCTCGCACGCCTCGGCCATGCGCTCGCGCAGGCAGGCCAGCAACCCATTGACGGTGTTGCGGTTTAGGGCCGGTCAGCGTGGCGATCTGCACGGCGGTCAGATCGACCGCCACATGCCGCAGGAACCGGCGGAAAGAAACCTCGGAGATTCGTGAACGGACGACATAGCGGTTTCGCACAGGAAATCAGCCTATCCGGAAGCTTCCGGTGAGGCTCAGCTAGTCATGACCCTTTCTAGTTTCTGCAAGCCGCGTCCGAGGCGCGACGTGCGAGCGGTCCGACTGCAGTCTGTCGTTCAAGGAGTAACTCATGCCCACCACCGCCTCCCAAACACCATTTACCTCCATCGTCGTCGGCACCGACTTCACGCCCTGCTCGGCGGTTGCGCTCGCGCAGGCTATCCGCATCGCGGCGTGGTCGGGGGCAGCGGGCGGCGGAGGGGCCAGGGTTCACGTCATCCATGTCATCGACACGACCGTGGTCATTGAGCTCGAAACGGCCCTCTCGGAGTTCCAGAAGGGCATCCGGGACGGGCTGACCAAGGACGTCGAGAGTGCGTGGGTGGACTTTGCCAAGGGCGTACCCGGCGCCGCCGGGCTGCCAATCGAAGTGTCGATTAACAACCGCATCGTGGGCATCCTCCGCCGCGCCGGCGAGGACAAGGCCGACCTGATCGTGATGGGCGCGTTCGGGCATCGTGCACCTGATGTCGGCATGGGCACCGTCGCTACCGCCTGCGTGCGCAAGAGCACGACCGATGTGCTGCTGGTGCGGGACACGAGGCCGGAGATGGGGACCGCGCCTTTCAGGACCATCGTGGCCGCGCTGGACTTCTCGCCTACTTCGCTGCGGGCGGTCGAGCGCGCGGCGCTGTTCGCGGCCCAGGATGGGGCGGAGTTGCATCTGCTGCACGTCTTCCAGCCTCCGTGGCACCAGTTGCACTATCGCGCGCCCACGCAGTTGGCCCCGCCGAACCAGCAGAAGCAGTACCGCGAGGGGCTGGATCGCCGGCTCGCCGAGTTCTGCCGCCCGGTGCTCGAGGCCCATTCTGGATTGCGCACGCGCACGATCGTACACGACTACAGCGGCCACCGCTCCGGCATCGTCGATTACGCGGGCCAGGTGGGTGCCGACCTGATCGTGCTGGGCACGCGCGGGCGGACGAACCTCCGCGACCTGCTTATGGGGAGCACGGCGGAGAAGGTGCTCGAGGAGTCCAAGTGCTCGATCCTCGCAGTCAAGCTCGAGGGCTTCGAGCACCCGCTGGCTAAGGGTGAAACACCGCAAGTGTCGGGCCCCAAACAGGCGGGCTGACACCCCATGAAGTAGGATGCCGGGATGCTGCAACTGAAGAACATCTTGGTAGCGCACGACTTCTCAGAGGCGTCGGACGCCGCATTGAGTCAAGCGATACGGCTCGGCAACGCAGTGGCGGCGGAAGTGACCGTCCTTCACGCGGTGCAACCGATTCTTTACAACAGGGCCTGGCTCGATGCCGAGGCTGATGCGTTGCTACCCACGCTTCGCCATCTGGTCGAGGGGGCCGAGGCGCAGATGCGACATGCACTCTCAGCCCATCAGGCAGCGTGCGTGACTCGCCCCGAAGTCGTTGCCGGACACGCATGCGAAACGATACTGGAGTGGTGCGAAGAGCGCCGCCCCGACCTGCTGGTGCTCGGCGCTCATAGCACGGAAGACGCCCACACGAACATGGGCTAAACGGCAGCCTCCGCTATTCGCAAGGCGACTGCACCGGTGTTCGCGGTCCATCGGTCCGGAGGAGGTCCGTTCCGGCGGATCTTGATCGCGACGGACTTCTCTCAGACATCGCGGCTCGCGCTCTCGCACGGACTGCGCTTGGCAGACATCGACGCAGCGAGCGTCGAGATCCTCCATGTGTACGCGGATCCGTGGGGACACGGCGCGGAGCCAGAGTGGCACCAGCGGGCCCTTCCTGATTTTGCGGACCAGTACGCCGAGCGTGTCTGTGAGACATCACGCAGCTGGGCTGCGGCGACACTCCATGAGTTCCCGTCGGTCCGAGTTGAGCACGTTGCACTGCGGCACAACTCTCCGAGCCAGGGGATCGTCGAGCGTGCCGCCGCGATCAACGCGGATCTGATCGCGATCGGCACCAAGGGCTCGACTAATCTTCGGTACATCTTTCTGGGGAGCACCGCTGAACGCATTCTCCGCGGCGTGCCCTGCTCGGTGCTCGCAGTCAAGCCCGATCCGATCGATTGATTCCGAGTACACAATCCCTTGCAAGCACAGATCGTCTCATGGACATGATTGGAGTTGTTCTGGATGAAACTCGCCGTCTATTCCGGCAAAGCCTACGAGAAGCCGTTTCTCGACGCGGCCAACGCCGACGCTCGGCATGAGCTGCTGTACCTCGACGCGGCGCTCACAGCGGCGGCGGCGGACCTCGCCAAGGGCTGCCCCGCCGTCTCGATCTTCGTGGGCGACGACGCCTCCGCGCCGGTGCTGCGGGTGCTCCACGCCGGTGGCACGCGGGTGATAGCCCTGCGTTCGGCGGGGTTCAACCATGTGGACATCCCCGAGGCGGACCGGCTGGGCCTCACGGTGCTGCGCGTCCCCGCGTACTCGCCGCACGCGGTGGCCGAGCACGCCGTTGGCCTCATGCTCACGCTCAACCGTAAGTTCCACCGCGCCTTCAACCGCGTCCGCGAGCAGAACTTCGCGCTCGATGGCCTCATGGGCTTTGACATGCACGGCAAGACGGCGGGTGTGGTCGGCACCGGCAAGATCGGCGAGGTGGTGTGCAAGATCCTCACGGGGTTCGGCTGCCGCGTGCTGGCAAGCGATCCGGTGAAGAACCCCGTGTGCGTCTCGATGGGCGTCAAGTACGTGGCGCTGGCGGACCTCTACGCACAGTCGGACATCATCACGCTGCACTGCCCGCTGAGCCCCGCGACCAAGCACCTCATCAACACCGCCGCGCTGGCCGCGATGAAGCCCGAAGTCATGCTGATCAACACCAGCCGCGGCGCAATCATCGACACGCGGGCGCTCATCACGGCTTTGAAGGCTTGCCGTGTCGGCTTGGTAGGGCTGGATGTCTACGAGGAGGAGGGAGATTTGTTCTTCAAGGACCTCTCCGCCGAGGTGGTGCAGGATGACGTCTTCGTGCGGCTCATGTCCTTCCCCAACGTGCTCATCACCGCTCACCAGGGGTTCTTGACCAACGAGGCGTGCACGGCCATCGCGCAGACGACCATCACCAACGTGAGCGACTTCGAGCGCGGGGGTGTCAACGAGTACAACCGCGTGGGCACGCGGCTGATCGCGCCGGCCAGAATGGACCGCTGAATGCCGCTATCCGGGCCCATCCCGCTCCCCTGGCACGCCCGC
>JBBQGR010000304.1:0-3740 GCA_038323185.1 Phycisphaerales bacterium
GCCCGCGCTGGGCACTTCGAGCGTGTTCTTCGTGTTGTCGGCAAGGATCGAATCACCCTCAAGATAGAGGAGGCGTTCGAGTCGATTTTAATCGTCTGGCGCGTATCGACGGGCCTCAACCAGCGCGGGCGTTGCGGGCGCTGTTGGCGATGCCGCGCTGCCTCGCACGGTCGCGTTCAGCACGCGGCGAGAAGGAGCGTTGTTGGGTTGGTTGGCCGCTTGATCTGGCACTCGCTCTGACACCTGCGCTAACACTTGATCGCCCCCGTCCGGCTGCGCGGGCTCGATCTGGAGCACGATCTCTTCGCCCTGTGCGCGATCTCGCGCTCGCGGGCTCGTCCATGCGGCGTTGGCCTCGCCTCGGAAGACCGCGATCCCGTCGACATCTGCGTACGACATCGAGCGCGACCAGCTCGCCTCCGCGCGGCCAGCGCCACCCAACTCTTTGGCCTCGCCCTCGTGCGAGAACGTGCCCGGGCCGACGACCGTGATTCGCCGATCCTCGCCTTCCAGCCGCACGAAGGGCCCATCGATCCGCGTGCCGGTTCGAGCGACGAACGCGGGCGTGCCGCGAATTTCGGCTCGCTGCTCTGTGGGCCATGCCGTCAGTTCGTCGCCGCTCGCGCTGCCGCCGTCGGGCGTTGCAACCGCCACTTCGTCGCGTGCGACAAGGCTCACGACTTCGGTCGCGCCGCTCGCATCCTGCGAGAGGCCCGCATCGATGCTGCGAGCGGAGATGCGTTCACCGCCTCGCTGAACGCGTGCGTTGCCACGGGCCACGAGTCGCGCGGGGGCATCGTCCCAGGTCGCGGCAGATCCGGGCTCGGTCGCGCGCTCGATCCGCACCATCGTGACATCGACGCTGTCGGCCGCGAGCGTGCCATCGCGCCCGTCGCTGGCGACGACGTTGCCGATGGCCTGCACAAGCTCGGGGCGCGAGGCACCATCCTCAACCTCTGCAAACTTCGCGACCAGCACGTTGGCGCGCACCTGGGCCTCGCTCCCGTCGGTCGCGACCACATCTCCCGCGGCACGAGCCTGGGCGATCCGCGCTTCGCCAGAGTTCAGCGTGACAAAGTCGAGCGATGCTTCCTGGGTCCAGGCGATGCGCCCGGCACGATCAGCCTCGCCCACGACCTCGCCGGGTCCGGGCACGCGGGCGTGCCCAGCGCTCGCATCGATCTCAAGCCGCGTGGTGGTGATCGAGCCCGATCCCGCGACCCGCGCCCGCGCCGGCCGCTCATCAACGCCCGCAAGCACCAGCTCGCGGCGTGTGGCTCCATACTCCACCGATTCGCCATCGCCCTCAAGCAAGGCCTCTTGATCCGCAAACGAGACGCGCGAGTCGGGATCGGCGACGAACTTCACGTACACGTCGTTGCGAGCAAGCTCGCGTGGCGCGAGCTCCAGCGGCACGACTTCGAGCGGCCCCGCCCATGTCAGCAGCGTGTCCGAATCGCCAAGTGCCGGAACGGGCGGTGCCGATGGCGACGTGGCTGGCGACGTGGCTGGCGACATGGCTGGCGAAGTGCGATCCTGCGACATTGAGGCCACTAGAAGGCTTGCCACACGCATCGCCAGCGGCATCGGCGTTGCGCCCCCGCGGACGGCCAGTGTCGAAGTGTGGCTCGCGCGAGTCAGGCCCGCAATCGCGTCCGGGCGCAGCCGATTCCCAACCAGCCTCAGCCAAACATCCGCCCGATCCGCCCGAATGCTCCGCGCACCCTGCACGATCCGAACATCCGTATCCGCCACGATCTTGTACTGACTCTCGGTCGCGCTCGCGTCCGTGTCGCGTCGCTGCTCATCGACAATCTCTGAGAGCGAGGAGCCCGTGCGAGCGAAGGCGGTGCTGTCGCGTGCCGGAGCGTTGAGACTTCCGGCTCCGGCAGTCGTTGCCGCGGCGAGTGAACCGTTTGTGGTTGGCGGCATGTTGCTTGAGCCCGCGCCGCGCACAACCATCCAGTCCGTCCTGACGATGCTCAATCGCTCCAGCCGCTCGGCCCCCTCGTTGAAGAGGATCGTGACGCCGCGCCCGGCGAAGACGGCCTCGCGCGAGTCGATCCGCACCGCATCGGGAAACTCTGCGCGCCCGAGCGTGCCGTCAAATCTCATCGAGGACGTGGTGAGCGTGACATCGGGCGCGTCGTCCGCGAGGTCCGGCCAGCGTCCATCGTTCCGCGCTTGGTACAAGCGGATCAGCACGTTGCCCTCAAGCAGCGCGTCCTGCGGGCGTGAGTCGCCGCCCTCACCGGGGATCAGCGCTCGCGCCGAGTCGGCCTGCACATGCGCGACGCGCGTGTCCGACATTACGATCCATGCACGCGGTCGCTCGAGCTTGTAGCGTTTGCCCTCCAGAGGCTCGGACCGATCCGCGGAGATCTCGGCACGGATGCGTGTGGGATCTGCCTTGTCCACGACCTGCACAAAGGGCCGCTCGCCGCTGGCAAGCCCGCTCGCGGCGCCGCCACCACTGAGCACGCTCTTGATGTCGGGTGGCGCTTCGCCCTTCTCGCGCGGGCCATCTGCCGCCGCGGGCCGAGCTCGGAACGCGGCCACACCAAGCACCAGCGCAAAGATGCCGCCAACACCCAGCGCGAGCGCAAGGCCCGTGTGACGCGCAGCACCGCGCCGGAACATTGCAACCGTTGATCGAGAGCGTCCATTGGACATCAGGTGCGATCCTAGTCCGGGGGCGGAAGGAGCTGGGGACTGGCTAACGGGGAAAACAAATGATCGACGCGGAACGGTGCCGAACGAAGATGGCTTCACCGCGGCGTTCGCGGAGGAACATGGAGAAGAGCAGGGGCGAGGAAGCGCGGCCTCTTGGGAAACCAGCCGGGAGGCCGGTTCTACTTTTTGAGCGGCTGCTGGCGTGTCATGCGAGGCTCGGACATCAGTCCTTCACGAGGCGCATCGCGACCAGGTCCTGCACGTCCAGAATTCCCACTGGCCGCTGCTGGGCATCGACTACCGGAATCTCGTCGGTGCGAAGCTCACGCACGAGCTTTACGGCGTCCGTCACTCGCGCCGTGTCGGGCAGCGTGCGCGGCCCGCGTGTCATCACTTCGCGCATCGGCCGCGAGAGTTCTGCTACGTCTCGCAGGATGAGGCGCCGCAGATCCGCGTCCGTGAAGAGGCCCGAGATGGCGCCGCTCGCTGGATCAACGAGCACGAGTGCGCCCGGACGCCGGGCCACCGAGGCTGCCTCGCGCAGCGCGGCCTCGACCGTTGATGTGTCCGCGATCACCGGCATGTTCTTCCCCGCGACGAATCTCAGCACTTCCGTCACGGGTCGCAGCAGATCGCCGAGCGTGCCACCCGGATGCCGGCGCGCGAAGTCGGCGTGCGTGAAGCTCATGCGCCGCGCTGCCGCGAGCGCGAGCGCATCGCCCAGGGCCATGGTCGCCGTCGTTGATGAGGTCGGTGCGATGAACTCGGGGCTTCCGGCCTCGAGCCCGATCTCCAGTTGCAGCGCGACCGTCGCCATCCGCTCGAGCGACGATGGGCCCCCGCCCTCACGCGTACGCGTGTCGGTCATGGCGGTGATGGAGATGATCGGCAGCCCGTCCTGGCGGAGCAGCGAGCACAAGGCGACGACCTCTTCCGTCTCGCCCGATGCGGAGATCGCGATCACCGCGTCGCGCGAGCGGAAGCGGCCAAGGTCCCCGTGTGCCGCTTCCGCGGGATGTACCGGGTGGCTGGGAAGGCCCAGCGACGCCAGCGTCGCGGAGCTTTTC
>JBBQGR010000305.1:0-3739 GCA_038323185.1 Phycisphaerales bacterium
GAAGCGCTCCGCGGTCTGGGGAGTCAGCGCGATCTCCGGCACGAGCACGAGCGCCGACAACCCTTCATCCAGAATCTGCGCGATGGCCTGGAGATAGACCTCCGTCTTGCCCGAGCCTGTAACTCCTCGCAGCAAGTGAACGCGAAAGAGCCTGGCGCCGCTCTCTGGCGCGTGCAGGATCGCGGCGATCGCGTGCTGCTGAGTGTGCATCAGTTGCAATCCTGCGTCCGCGGACGCGCCGACCGATCCGGCACTCGCGTTGCGAGCTGCTCCGCGAACCACGACTTCTGTCGTTTCTGTCACTGCAATCACGCCAAGCTCAGCCAGCCGTCGCAGCGGCGCGAGGCTCGCAAGATCCAGCACATGCGCGAGCTTGCGCAGCGGCCAGGGGCCGGCGTCTCCCGCCGCGACGCGCTCGCAGAGCGCCGCGTGCGCACGCCGCGCCGCGGGCCGGAGCTTCGTGCCCTCGGGGAGCGCCGTGCCAACGAGCGCAGCGATCTCAACACGCGTGCGGCCGGTGCCACGCTTGACTGCCGCGGGAAGCATCCCGGCAAGCACCATCCCGAGCGGGCAGACGTAGTACCCCGCCATCCAACGCGCGAGCGCGAGGATGTCGGCCGGGATCACCTCGTCACGCAATCGAGTGATGCTGCGAACGCGAGTCGCATCCATTTCGTCCGCGAGCGACGCATCTCCAACTTCGACAATGATGCCTTGGGTCACAGCGCCAGCCTTGCCCAGCGGGACCTCGACGCGCTGTCCAGCAATCGGGCGAGATTCCGGCGGCACCACCCGGTACGTCAGGCTCCCATCGCCAGACGTGGGCAACCGATCAATCCCCCGCTCAACCGCGACCTGCACATAAACGCCCGGCGCGGCCGCCTCCGCCTCGCTTGCGAAGAGCGATGCTCCGGCGCCAGACCCGGCGCGTCCATTGTGCGAATCTGGCCTAGGCACGCGCTACACTCCGTCTCGATGACCAACCGCTCCTCGGCGTCGAATCTCGCCACGAATCACTCCAGCCCTTCCTCCCCCCTCTCGCCGCCGCTGCCGTCCGGCGCCCGTCGCGGCGATGGCGATGCGATTGGCCCGCTGGCCCGCCTCGCGCTCGCGGATGGCACCCTCTTCCACGGTACGGCCTTCGGTGCCGTGGGGAAGGGAACTGTGTCGGTTGGTGAGGTCGTCTTCAACACCGCGATGGTGGGCTATCAGGAATCGCTGACGGATCCCTCGTACACGGGGCAGATCCTGACGCAGACCTTTCCGATGATCGGCAACTACGGCGTCAACGCGGAGGACGTGGAGTCTCGCCGCGTGCAGGTCGCTGGCTTTGTCATCCGCGAGCTGCCCGCGAGCCACTCCAACTATCGCGCGACGATGTCGCTCGAGGAGTACCTGCGCGATCAGGGCGTCCTCGGCATCGCTGGGATTGATACGCGAGCCCTCACCAAGCAGCTTCGATCCTCGGGCTCAACGCAGGGCGTCATCAGCGACGCGCCTCTTACCGGCGCGGGTGCGAAGTCCGACATGCAGCTCGTCGAGATGGCCCGCTCGGCACCCTCGATGTCCGGGCAGAATCTGGTGCCGCGAGTCGGATGCACATCGGGTCAGACCTGGCGCGAGACGCTCGGTGACTGGAGCGCACAGTCCGAAGAGTCGCGCCAGCACCAGCACCGCTTCCGGGTCCTGACGCTCGACTGCGGTGCCAAGGCCAACATCCTTCGAAATCTCGCCGACCGAGGCTGCGATGTCCTGGTGGTGCCGCACGACACGCCCGCGCACGAGATCAGGCGTCGCTACAAGGCTGGCGAGATCGACGGTCTCTTCATCTCCAACGGCTCGGGCGATCCCGCGGCGGTTCAGGCAACCGTCGAAACCCTTCGCGAAGTTCTTGCGGCACCGGCCGATGACGTTCCTCCAACCTTCGGCATCTGCCTCGGCCATCAGATGCTCGCCCTTGCCATCGGGGCCAAGACGTACAAGCTCAAGTTTGGACATCGCGGTGCCAACCAGCCCGTGTTCAACCAGATCTCCGGGCGCGTCGAGATCACGTCTCAGAACCACGGCTTCGCGGTGGACCCAGCCTCCCTCGCCGCGGCTGGCGCCGAAGCGACCCACATCCACCTCAACGACGGCACGCTGGCCGGGTTCCGGCTCAAGGACCGACCCGTCTTCTGCGTGCAGTACCACCCCGAAGCTTCCCCCGGCCCGCACGATTCGGCGTACCTTTTTGACGCCTTTGTGCAATCGATGGAAATGCGTCGGAGTACTGTCGTCCGATAATGCAACTGTTGTGGGCGGCTTGGAGAGATTCCAGACGGCGAAGTATCCTCTTTGGGGCACAAACTCTGCGACCAAAGGAGCGGCGGTCTCCCAACATGAGGATTTCTCTTCGCACGGCCACCAACGTCCGCTACATTGGACGATGTCGAGGAGGCTGTTCGAGCCGGTAGAGCGTGCCCCCTTCAGCGTGTAGCTGTTGGGATCAACACATCTAGAGGCTGGTGCCGCCTGCCCGTCGAATGCTCGCGTCGTCCTTCACGTGTGGTGAAGCGGTGCATCAGGTTCTGCAAATCTTGGGAGAGGCGGAGTGTCGCCGCCTTCGATCGGGTTGTTTCCAGAGGAGTGTGTTCAGATGAAGAAGTGTCTTCTGCTTGCTGTTCTTGCCGGCGCCGCCGCCCCCGCCTTTGGTCAGTTGACGATGACGGAGCAGCTCGCTCCGACCATCAAGCTCGTGAACCCCAACACCGGCGAGATTATCGGTGAGCGCATTCCCGGTAGCCCGTCGAGCCGCGCCGTTGGCGTCGTCTACGACAACTACCTGTTTAACAACATCGCCATCGGTCTCGGCAGTTCGCAGAGCGCGAGCCACCGCAACGATATCGAGGACCTCAACTTCGCCCCCGGCCCCTGGGCCAACATCGCCGTTCGTGACGTCACGGACATCGACATCTCGGTCTTCCGTGTTCAGGGTGGCTTTTCTCCCACCGACTCACATCAGGTCACCCTCCAGTTCTTCAATGAGGCCGACGTGCTTTTCACGGGCGTGACTGGCGCTGGCTCGCCCATGATCGCGGCCGGTGCAGTCCCCGTCGACGCGATCACACTCCTCCTCCCCAGCACGAACAACGACTTCATCAACGGCTTTGGCTTTGGCCCGATCACGGGACTGACGCTGCCCGCCACTGGCGTGGTCTTCATGCAGGCCACGATCCAGACGCAGGCCGACGACCTCCTCGCGACGACCGATGACTGGCGCCTCATCCTGAGCAACAGCAACGGCAACACGGGCCTGCGCGTCGGCTCGACCGCCACTGGCATGGCCATCGACGGCGGTGCCACTGGCGCCGGCGGCCTGAACGGCATTTTCACTGGCGGCGCTGCCAACGCGGTCGCCCCCAATGAGCACGTGGCTCTGGCCTTCAACGCTGGCACCACGCCCGCGGGCCTGGACATCGCCCTCAGCGGCGACATCCCCGCTACCGCCCCTTCAAGCACCCCTGTCACGCTTGGCGCGGACGGTATCTGGTCCAGCCTTTCCAGCAACAACGGCCAGAACGGCGTCACCTGGTACAGCTTCACGCTCACTAGCGACTGCATCGACGAGAACAGCAAGTTCATCGACATCGACACCAACGGTACCGCCCCCACCGAGAACCCCTCGATCGCGATCTTCAGCTCCGAGGGCAGCCTCATCGCGACCGACAACGACAGCGGCAACGACCTCGACGCGTCCCTC
>JBBQGR010000306.1:0-3737 GCA_038323185.1 Phycisphaerales bacterium
CTTTCCGGCGTTGGTGTAGCCAACGATGCCGACGGTGAAGTGCTCGGCCTTTCGTGCCGCGACCTCGCGCTTGCGCCGGGCCTGGATCACGGCGAGATCGGCCTCCAGGTCGTTCTTACGGCGTTGAACAAGGCGCCGATCGATCTCGAGCTGCTGCTCACCGGGGCCGCGCGTTCCGATTCCCGTGAGGCTGCCGCCGCCCTGAATGCGCTCTAGATGGTCCCACATCGCGCGAAGGCGCGGGAAGGTGTACTCGAGCTGCGCGAGTTCGACCTGCAGCTTGGCCTCGGCCGAGGTCGCGCGGCTCGCGAAAATGTCCAGGATCAGCTCCGAGCGATCAATGATCTTGCGGTTCGTGGCCTCTTCGATGTTCGCGATCTGCCTTGGCGAGAGATCGTGATCAAAGATGATCGTCCTCGCGTCGAGCGCTTCGCACAAGCCCTTGAGCTCATCGACCTTGCCCGAGCCCATGTACGTCGCGGCGACGGGACGCTCCAGCCGCTGCGTCATCTCCCCCACCACCACCGCGCCTGCCTGCTCCGCGAGCGCGCGGAGCTCTCCGAATGGATCTCGCACGTCGTACCCATCATCGGGAAGGCGAACGGCGGCGAGCACGGCGCGTTCGGACTTGACTTCGAGGCTTTGACGGTCTTTGGCCATTAGGTGTTCCTGCGATCGGCGATCAGGACTTGGGTATATCAAATGCTATACAAAGGCTGCACGAGGCCTCTCGCTCAGCGGTTTCGCTCCTTCGCGAGCGCGGCACGATCAACGAACCAGCGGAGCTTGTAGTCGCCTCCTTCGAGCACGACGTCCATCCCCACCCAGCCAAGGTCGCGTCCCAGCATGCCGTCGAGCGCGAGGCGGTACGTCTTGTTCCCAACCGGACGCAGGAAGAGCCCTGGCGTTGACTCGCCGCCGGGCATGCTGTTAAAGAGCGCATCGATCTCGGAACGCTGTGATTGCAGGAAGTCGAAGGCAAGGCCCGGCTCCAGTCCACGGTCCCTGAACTCGAGCTTGGTCGCCTCGCTCAGCACCTGATCGACGAAGAGGTCACGCTGGTTCTCGTCGAGCGTGTTGTGGATGTGGATCATCAGATGCCGCACGCTCTTGGCGAGCAGCTTCACCTCGCCGGGCTTGGACTCAACGATGAGCTCATCCTCAGAGAGCTTTCCAGGATCCTCGTACGCACCAAGGTCGCGCTTGACGGCCATCCCATACTGGGCGCCGGGCAGGTTCGCGAAGAACGGATTGCGCAGGAACTCGGTCTTCTCGGTCTGGCAACCGGCGAGCAGCAAAGCCACGCTCACCAGAAGCAGCCGCGACGCGCACGCCGCGTGCTTGCGAACACCGCGCGCAGATGCACCCGTTATCGGCGTGGGGCGGGCGCTCATGGTGCCGATCCCGCTCTCGCGGCAAGCGCCGCGGCGTTCTGAACCGGGACCATGGCCGGTGCCGCGCGGCCGCGGCGCCAGTGATCATGCACGAGGTACTGGTCCAGCGCGTCGGGCGCGTCGGTGCGCGCGTGACAACCGCGCGACTCATTACGCCAGAGCGCCGACCGAGCCACGAGCGAGCTCACCAGGAGCATGTTCTGCACTTCCCAGCCCGCGGGATCGTCAAAGATCTTGTCTAGCGTGTAGCGGGCCCAGAAGTCGATCATGTCTGCGACGCCAGCGAGCTTCTGCGCGGTGCGCTCGATGCCGACGTTCTTCCACATCGCGCTGCGCAGGCTTGATCGTACGTCGGCGAGATCAAGCTCGCCCTTGTCCGATGGGCGGATGTCGCTGACGATCGGGACCGGTGCCGGGCGGGCAGAGAGGATCGGACCCCAGCTCGACGGGCGAGCGTGGCCGTTCGCTGCTCCGTTGAGCACCCCGTTCGTGCCCGGCGTGCCCTTCATCTCCGCGCACGTGGAACCCGCAATAGCGCCCATGACCAGACCCTCGAGCAGCGAGTTGCTCGCGAGGCGATTGGCACCGTGCAGCCCGGTCGAGGCGGCCTCACCGACGGCGTACAGGCCGGGCACGTCGGTGCGTCCATGATCATCCGTGTGAACACCACCGACCATGTAGTGCGCGGCGGGATGCACCGGGATGAGATCCTTCGACGGATCAAGACCAAATGGCTTGAGCAGCGCGGTGATGCCGGGGAACTTGGCCGCGAAGCTCTCGATGTGGCGGCAATCAAGCCAGACGTGGCTGCCGCCTTGCTTAGCGAGCTGGCGAACGATGGCCTGGCTCACGACATCGCGCGGCGCCAGCTCGGCGAGCGGGTGGACCTCGGTCATGAAGCGATGGCCCGAGAGATCCAGGAGATGCGCGCCAGCGCCCCGGACCGCCTCACTGATCAGGCTTCGCGAGGCTCCGGCGAGGTAGAGCGTGGTGGGATGGAACTGGACGAAGGCCATGTCCGCGAGCGTCGCTCCGGCGCGATACGCCATCGCGAGCCCGTCCGCCGTGGCGGGCGCTGGGTTGGTCGTCTCGCGGAAGATCATGCCCGAGCCCCCGCTGGCGAGGATCGTTGCCTTGGCCCAGATCATCTGAAGACCGTGCTTGGGATGGTGCGTGACCGCGCCCATGACGGGCGAGCCGGGCTCGTCGCTGGGCGTGATGAGATCAAGCGCGAAGCACTTCTCGAACACACGCAGATTGGCCGTCTTCTGCACGCGATCCGCGAGCGCCCGAGTTAGCTCGCGACCGGTTTCATCGCCGCCGGAGTGGACGATGCGAGCCGTGTCGTGCCCACCCTCGCGCCCCAGCTGAGGCGAGCCATCGGGCTTGAGATCGAGCCTCATGCCCCAGTCAAGCAGCTCTCTGAGTCGTTGCGGACCATGCTCCACGATGAGCCGCACCACGGGCTCATCGCACAAACCCGCGCCGGCCTCGAGCGTGTCGGCGACGTGATGATCAAAGGAATCCAGCGGATCAAGGACCGAAGCGATCCCTCCCTGTGCCCACGCCGTGTTGGATTGGCGCGGGTCGGCCTTGGCGAGCACGATGCACTCGCCGTGCGCCGCTGCGGCGATGGCAGCCCGCAAACCGCCAACACCGGCGCCGATCACCAGCGTGTCGGTGAAGATCTGGGGCAAGAGCCCCGATCGAAAGGGGATGAGGTAGCGACGTTGGTCGAGAAGGCCTTCCATGGGTGAACAAGATTCCTGGGTCGGTTGTTTCCGTCGTCTGGCTTCGCGGGGATTGCTCAGCGGCAGCCGCAGCCGCCACCCCCACATCCGCCCGACTTCTCCGCGCCGCCGCAGCATTCCCCGCTGGCTTCTTCGACGGCGGCGGGCCCGAGGATGAGGTCGAGCTTGTTTTCGAGGAACTTGGCGTGGTGCTCCAGGTGCCAGATGTACGAGACCAGGATGTCGCGGAGCGTCATGACGCCGCGCACGGGGTGCATGCCGCTGCGCGACCAAGCCGAATCTTCGAGTGAGAGCATCCACTGGCCCGCCCACTGGCGGTTGGTGTGGATGACGGCCATCGGCCCGCCGAGCGCGTTCATCACGCGCGCGTGATCGGCTTCGGCATCGTCGGCATATCCCTCGTGCACGTTGCCGTAGAGGTTGGAATCAACGAAGGCGTCCTCGTCCCACTCTGCGAAGACTGGGTTTTCCTCGGCAACCACGCGGCGCATGCGATGGATCGCGGCAAGGTCGGCGTCGGCAACATGTCCAACCAGGACGCGCACGGGCCAGCGGCCAACGCCAGCGTCGGGAAGAAAGGCCATGTCGATCT
>JBBQGR010000307.1:0-3719 GCA_038323185.1 Phycisphaerales bacterium
AGTGGTCAAGTGGTCGAGTGGCGAAGTGGTCACGTGAAAGAGAGAACACAAAGCCCCACCAACTCTGGCTCGCCTTTCTTTCGCTTGCCTCCCTGCCTTCCCCCTGCCTCGCTGCCTCGCTGCTTCGCTTCCCCAAAGGACTCCCATGAACAACCATCCCGCCTTCACCCGTCGTGAGTTCCTGGGCCGCGGCATTGGCAATGGCCTGCTCATGGCCTCCGCCGCCGCGACGATCCCGGCCTTTCTGAACGGCACCGCGAGCGCGATGCACCAGGCGCTCGCCGCGGCGGGCCTCTCTTCGCTTCCCGGTGTCCCCGACGATCACATCCTCGTCATCGTCCAGCTCTCCGGCGGCAACGACGGCCTCAACACCGTTGTCCCCTTCGGCATGCCCGAGTACTACCGAGCGCGGCCCGGCATCGCCGTCCAGGAGAAGGACACCCTCAAGCTCTCCGGTGCCGATGGCATCGGCCTCCACCCCGGCCTTGGCGCGATGAAGGACCTCTACGACGATGGCCTCTGCACCATCGTGCAGGGCGTGGGCTATCCCAACCCCAACCGATCGCACTTCAAGTCCATGGACATCTGGCACACGGCCGATGTCTCCGCCACCGGCGACGGCTGGCTTGGCCGCTACTTCGACAGCGAGTGCTGCGGCTTTGGCGCGGGCGAATCTGGCACGGCTCCAAAGCCCGGGAGCAAGCCCGCTGCCGGACCGCCCGGTATTGCCATCGGCCGCACCGCGCCGCTTGCTATGGAAGGCCGCCAGATCAAGCCCGTGGCGTTCGAGTCCGCCGAGCTCTTCAAGTGGTCTGGTGTTGACATCCACAACTCGTTGCGCGATCCCTACGCCGCGCTGAACCGCCGCGCCGAGAGTGAGGCCAACATCCCCAAGGGCGACACCAACGCCGCGTTCCTCATGCGCACCGCGCTGGACGCGCAGGTCTCCAGCGACCTGATCCGCAAGGCCGTCGCCAGGCGCCCGCAGACGGCGTTCCCAAATAGCGAGATCGGCAAACAGCTCTCGATGGTCTCGAGCATGATCGGCGCGGGCCTCAAGACACGCGTCTATTACACCACGCTCGGCAGCTTCGACACGCACGCCGGACAAGGCGGACCCAACGGCCGCCACCGCAACCTGCTCGAACAGTTCAGCCAGTCCGTCAAGGCGCTCTACGCCGAGCTCAAGGCACAGGGCAACGACCAGCGCGTGCTGACGCTCACGTTCAGCGAATTTGGCCGGCGCGTCGGCCAGAACCAGAGCCAGGGAACCGACCACGGCACCGCCGCGCCGAGCTTCCTCTTCGGCCCGATGGTCAAGAAGGGCATCGTCGGCAAGCACCCCTCACTGCGCGACCTCGACGACGGCGATCTCAAGTACGGCACCGATTTCCGTAGCCTCTATGCCGGCATCCTCAAGAACTGGATGAAGGCCGACGCAGACAAGATCCTCGAAGAGAAGTTCAGGCCCCTGGACGTGATCAAGGGATAGGCCAGAGAGCGAAGAACCGCGCGAGCCATTAGCCCCGCCCGCGCCACTCACTTGAAACGCTCGGCTGCCTTGTCGAGACATTCCTCCGGTCCCTCTGGAGGCTCTCGCTTGAACAGGTCGCGCGCTCTCGTCACCACCCGCTCTGCCGTGTCGGCGTTCTGCATCGCGATTACCGCCGCCGCACTCCTCGCGGCGTGCGGGGGCTCGCTCCCCGCCGCGCAGCCCGAAGCGAAGCAAGCTACCGACATGGGTGGTGTCACTTCCGCGAGTGCGGTCGCGCCCGTCGCGGCGATCAAACCCCCGACAATTGCCGACACTGTGCCGCGCGACTATGCGGGCATCCGCAACGTTGTGGCCTATCACGATGGGTACTACTCGGGCAGCATGCCCGACGGCGCCGAGGCCTTCGAGACGCTGCACGCCATGGGCATCATGACCATCATCAGCGTCGACGGCGCGGCCCCCGATGTTGAGGCGGCGAAGCGGCTGGGCATGCGCTACATCCATCTGCCCATCAGCTACAACGCCTTTGATAAGCAGCGCCGCCTCGAGCTCACGCGCGCCACGCGCGATGCGATGGCCGAGGGTCCCGTCTATATCCACTGCCACCGCGTCAAGTACCGCGACTAGCGTCAACGTTGCGGCTGAGCCTCTGGCTCAATGAGCCTGGGAACCAAACCCAATCGTTGCTCCATTGAGGCAGCGATCTTTTGAAGAGTGTCCTGGAACTGATCTGTGTGCGCCATGTACGGCGCGACCTCGGCCAGCACGGTGTTCAGAGCCGTGAGCGCCTCGGCCAGTCGCTGGTTACTTTCAAGGACCATGGCATGAAATTTCCCGATCACCAACCAGGCTTCAACGTTCTTCTCCTGGAACTCAGCATCGGTTCCATTCCACCACGGACGAAGCTGCTCGATCCTGCTCGCAACGGCCTGAAGCTGTTGTTCCACATTCAGGCCAGCTTCGGGCATCCGAGCGATGACGTGGGTCGTGACGGCAAGACCGCGCTCTGAATGTGCAAACCGCGGATCATCGAGAAGACGATTCGCGTCGGCCAGCCACGTTTGCACCGAGACTGCCGCGCGCCGAGTGAAGAGTGTCTCCGACTTGACGCTCGTCCAGCCGACCAGATCTCCGTCGGCGAGCTCAATCTCCGCCGCCTGCTCGAACGCTTCCAGTCCTTCCTGCGTCTGGCCCGCAGCGAGAAGCAACCTCGCGAGATTGCTGAACGCGCCCGACTTCGAGTTCGCGGTCCACTGTGCGGGGAGATTGGCAACCAACTGCCGCCGCGCCTCAATCGCGGCATCGGCCTGCCCAGCACCCTGCTTGATCCGAGCTGTTGCGAGCAAAACACTCGCGCGTGCCGACGTCCTCGCCTCACCGGTCAGCATCTCTGCGGCGGCAAGCCCTTCGGCGAGCGCGTCGTCCGCAAGACTGAGACGACGCTGAGCCCAATACCCTTCGGCCAGGACCACAGAGGAGGCGACCTCCAACCCGGGGTGACGAGCGTCCACCCGAGCGAACCCGGCTGCCTCAATGGCAACATCATGGATGCCCCACGCCGCCGCGATTTGCGCCAGCCACAGCAAACGGCTCGCGCGGGCATCTGGCGCACCCGATCCGGCTCGGGCAACGCTCACGATGTCCAGAAGTCCGGCCCTTCGTTCCTCGTAGGATCGCCCGGCCAGCGCCCGAATCGAGTCGCGACTATCCGAAATCGGCTGGGCGTGAGCCACATGCATAATGACAAGCGGACTGCAAGCTGCCAGACCAAGAATGAAGCGCTTCATGACCGACCTCCAGAAATCATCGTCGAACCAAAGTGAGATCGTTGACCAAACCTAAGGATTGATGGACACACACCGAACACCGACCCGACTATTTCGGTTACGGACAGTACTCGTGGCACGGGTTGTTGAGATCGCGCAGGTTGATCCAGGTAAACTCATCCGCGGTCGACCCGGCGTTGTTGATCACAGTTGCGGTGATGGTGCCTGAAAGGCACTTCTTCGAGTCGTTGAAAGAGGTGCTCCCACAGGTTGCCGAGTACTGCACGTCGAAGTAGATATCTTGGGTCTCAGTGACGGTCAACGGCCCCGCTTTCATCTCCCAGACTAGACGAAATCCACACGGAATCAAGAGCGGATGCCCTTGCTGAAGAATGTTGATGTTTTGATTTTTGACGAGTTTCATGAGCGCCACCTCTATTCCGACATTTCATTGGCCC
>JBBQGR010000308.1:0-3706 GCA_038323185.1 Phycisphaerales bacterium
ATGTCGAGGGCTGCGTGCAGGTAGGCGGGGTTTCCTTCGCGTTCGATTGCAGCGGGGGCGGAGGCCGCGGCCAGCACTCGCTTGATGTGCGCGAGTTCGGCGTAGTTGCCGCAGGTGGGAAGGCCGCGCTCGCGCCGCAGGCGTGCGAGCACGGAGAGTGGCTTGATGCCCAGCATGTCCTCGTGCCCCCAGAATTGGCGTTCGAGGTAGAGGGCGTCTTCGATCCAGTGGCCAGCGTGGACGAGCGCGAGGTCAACGAGCACGCAGGACCTTCCCGACTTTCGGCGGAGGGCGTTGCCGGGGTGCAAGTCGCCGTGGCACCAGGCGGTGATCTCTCGCTTGGCCCACCGCGCGATGAGGATGCTGAGGGACCGTTGCACGCGGCGGATCGAAGCGTTCCAGCGTTTGGACTCGGCGAGAGCGCCAGCGCGGGCGAGCTCCCTTGACCTGTGGATGCGGGCTTCCCAATCTGGCTCACGCGGCAATGTCGGTGCGATGTCGCATCGCGTGGCCCGGGCCTGGAAGTCCGCCGCGGCTTCCAAGATCACGGTGGCGGCGTCGGGGCCGAGATGTTTCGACATTGATGGACCTTGCAGGCGTTCGGTCACGACCCATGCGAGGTCGAAGGACGAGAGCTCATCGCCGCCAGCGAGCACGCGAGCGCAGGGGAGGGACGAGGGCTCTTCGCCCTCGGCGCAGGTTCCCATCGCCATGGTCCATCGAAGCTCGACGGGGCCGATTGGAAGTTTGACCATGACGGGCTCTTGAGTGCCGTTGTGGTGGGTCCAAGTTGCGAAACCAGTGGCGGCACCGCCGCGCTGCCAGGCTGAACGGAACCACTCGATCTCGGAGAGTTGGCCGCCCGTTTGTGCCCGCAGGACGGGGCCAAAGAAGGCGGCCATGTCGTGGGCGTCGCCGCTGCCCGCGGCGCGCACGGGTGACGGAGAACTCGGGGATTGGCGCGGCGCAGATCCGTCTGATTCGGCCATCTTCTATAAGCGTATCGGGTTCCGCGGCGTCGCGAGAGTGTGGCGGTCTCAATCTTGCGTCGCCGCCGACCAGACCCCGTGTGCAAGCCGCAACGACTCCATCTGCGCGGGCGATAACTCTTCGGCTCGCATAGGCGGCGTGATTCCGGCGGGCCACGGGAAGTCCAGGGCGGCGGCGAGGGAGCCTTCGGGCCGGAGTCGCATCATGCTTGTGCCGAGCTGCTTGCGGCGCTGCTCGAAGAGGCGCTGGGCGAAGTCGACAAGGGCTCGCGCGTCGGTCGTCTGCGACTGCTGGCGGCGGCGAAGGGCCACGGTGGCGCTCGTCACTTTGGGCTGGGGCCAGAAGCACCCGGGCGGGAGTTTGGCAATCAGGGCGCAGTCGCAGGTTGCCTGCGCGAGCACGCTCATCGGCCCGTAGTCCTTGCTGCCGGGCTTTGCGAGCAGTCGCTGTGCGACTTCGAGCTGGATCGTGACGAAGAGGCCGCGGCAGCGTGGGACATCCGCGAGGAGCACGGACATCGCGGGCGTCGCCGCGTCGTAGGGGAGATTCGAGACGAGAACGAATGGTGCGGGGAGGGCGGCCAGGATGGCGGTGCTCAGCGCTCGCTTGCCGCTGAGGCAGTCGCCCTCGACGAGCGTGAACTGTGGTGAGGGTGTGATACTTGCGCGGAGCAACTCGCACATGCCGCGGTCGATCTCCGAGGCGACGACGTGGCCGCCGCGGGAGAGGAGCTCTTCGGTGAGCGTGCCGGTTCCGGGGCCGATCTCGAGTACTGCTTCACCCGGCGCGATCGCGGCCGCGTCGAGCAGTCGCGACAACTGGTTGTGGTCGATCAGGAAGTTCTGTCCGAAGCCATGCCGCGGCGAGAGGCCTCGGGCTTCCAAGAGAGACTTGATGTGCGTGAGGGTTTGCATGAAGAAGTCGGCGGCGAGGCTTTCCTACCACTCGCCGGCGATGATCTGATGGATCGCGTGCGCGACGCCGTCGTCGGTGTTGGACTTGGTGTGCCTGCGAGACACCGCCTTCACGCTTGGTACCGCGTTGTCCATCGCGATGCCAAGCCCCGCGTTTCGGAGCATGGGAAGATCGTTGATCTCATCGCCGATGGCTGCGATGCGTGAGGGATCATGGACTCCCAGCGTTGGGGCGATGTGCATGAGGGCAGACCACTTCGTTGCGCTGCTGCTGAAGACTTCGAGGATGTCCAGGGTCTGGCCATCGACGAGCTTGCTGACGTGGTGAGGCGCGGCGACGGCGGGGAAGTGGTGCACGATGCCGCGGTCCTGAGCGACTGCTTCGAGACGTGTTCTTAGGGTTGAGAGGCGGCCGGACATGGCGCACGCACCAACGCGGACCGTGTGTTCGGGATGCTCATCATCCCGCAGGTCACGAAGGTAGCGGACGCGGCATTGCATCGTCTCAAACCACCAGAGCGTGACGGCGTCCAGCGGAATTCGGTCGGGACCGTCGATGACGAGATAGTCGTACCCCGCCGCGGCTGGGTCCTTAAGCACGAGCGCTGCGGACTGATGCTCGAGCACGCAGTCAACGGCTCGCTGGGCGAGATCGAGCTCGAGCGCGAACCTGTGGAGCGTGGTGTTCTTCACCGGGCACGCGATAATGGCCCCGCCAGCAACGACGACGGGATCTTCCTGAGCGATTCGTGCGACGGCGTCGGCACACTCCGCGAGGCCTCGGCCGGTGCAGACCACGGTGCGGAGGCCGGCATCACGGGCGGCGCGAACGGCGGCGACGTTGGCATCAGAAACCGAGCCGTCGCGACGGAGGAGTGTGCCATCAAGATCGATGGCGAGCAGGTCGTAGCGGCGGCGGGAGCTAACCTTCGGCTGTACGCCGGGCGCGGGCTGGGATGTGGAGTTTGGGTCGCTGCTCACGAGCGGAGCGTAGGAGACTGGCCTGCGCTGGTGCTATTGACGCAGGATGCGCCGGGCGCGGCCTCGTTGGCGGCTTTCGAGGATTCCATCGCGCCGCCTGGTGCGGCGACGACGGCCTCGTCGAGCTTTGGGATTCGCTCGCCCGCCAAGGATGGGTTGAACCATGCGCGGGCGTCGATCTCGCGGAGCTGCGCGAGGGTTATGTGCGCGATGCGGCGAGGATCGTTCGCGATACGGCGCAGGTCCGTATCGTGGAAGACCACGACCTTGCCATCGGAGCTGAGTCAAAGACGATGTCGGGAGCCGAGCGAGAGTCGATGCACGACAGCACCACCGCGAAGGGGTGCTGCCCCCCCGCCGTCGCCTCGCCCTGCGCGAGCAGATCACGACGCAGGCTCTCACCACTCACGAAGCGTCGATTCCATTCCTGCAGCCTCGCCATGCCCTGATCGGACTTCATCGCCCGCTGCTGATCTGCGCTGATGGTCGCCTTCAGTCCCGAAGCTGGTTCACCAGACTTCCCGGTCGAGCTTGCCACGAGCGAGAAAAAAAGAGCCACCCCGCACACCACAGGGAGAATCGTTCGCGGCGTCAACATGGTCAAGCTACAGAATGTCGATGCTCGCGTGAACACGCGTTTTCACTTCGGGATGCTACCAAAATCGCGGCAAGTCCGCATGAGCCGTCATCCCCCACACTCTCCCGACGCAACCTTGCCACGCCCAGTGCGCCGCGCCAAGATCGCTCGTGTCGTCCACTTCTGAACTCGCAGTCACGCGTCTCACGCGTGGGACGGCCTATCATCGCCCTCGATCGTTGTT
>JBBQGR010000309.1:0-3691 GCA_038323185.1 Phycisphaerales bacterium
GAGAGCGGGCCAGATCGGCAAACGGACGAAGCTCCTCGCTGGAGGCTGGCGTGGTGCGCTGCACTGCATCGCCCTCGGCCATCGCGATCGGCGGCGTAAACGGAACAAAGAGAGTGCCCGCGGCGAGCGCGAGCATGAGTGCCAGACCGGAGCGACGCGAGCGTGCGATGTGCATTTCGTGGTTCCTTGGCGAGCCCGCATCAGCGGGCGGGGTGGGGGTGATCCGGAGTGTAAGGGGGCGGCGGGGGAAGTGGCCGAGTAGTTGAGTGATCAAGTGGCCAAGTGATCAAGTGGTCGAGCAGAGTGACGAGCGTCGGTCCGGGCGAGGAAACACGGTCGCGGCAGGGTGGTGGGTTCTCGCTATGCCTCTGAGCAACTCAACCACTTCCGCCCCCATCCGCCGCCGCCCGCAGGCGTCGCAGGGCGTCGAAGGCTTCCATCGGTGACATCGCATCAAGCTTCAGCTCGCGGAGTTGATCAAGCGCGGGATGCGGCATGTACTCGGTGAATAGCGAGAACTGTGCGCTGGGCTGGGATGGCGACGAAGGTGGGATGCGCGTGGTAGGGACCTTTCGGCCAGACTTCGTGGATGGTTCGCCGCTCGCCGCGCTGGCTGGGTCCATCCCCTTGCCATGGCTGACTTCAAGAGTCTCAAGGACGCTCCGGGCCCGGCCGACAACGCTGGCCGGGATGCCCGCGAGCCGCGCCACGTGAAGGCCGTAGCTCCGATCAGTCCGCCCGGCGAGGATGCGATGGAGGAAAACGATCTCCGCATGCTCATCGCCACCCGGCCACTCGCGCACCGCCACATGCAGGTTCTTGACCTTGCCCGGCAGCCGCTCCTCAAGATCGGTCAGCTCGTGATAGTGCGTGGCAAAGAGCGTGCGCGGGCCGAGCGCCGCGAGATGCTCAACGATGGCCCACGCGAGAGAGAGGCCGTCGAGCGTGGAGGTGCCGCGGCCGATCTCATCCAGGATCACCAGCGAGTGGCGCGTCGCGTGGTTCACGATGTTCGCGGTCTCGATCATCTCGACCATGAACGTGGACTGGCCCGCGTGCAGCGCGTCATCAGCGCCGATGCGCGTGAAGATGCGGTCCACCAGCCCGATGGTGGCGCGATCCGCGGGGACGAAGCTGCCCGTGTGCGCCAGGAGCGCGATGAGCGCGGTCTGCCGGATGTACGTGCTCTTGCCCGCCATGTTGGGGCCGGTGATGAGCGCGAGTGCCGCGCCAGCGTGAGTCGCGGCGTGCGATCCTTCGGATCCAAGCTCGGTGTCGTTGGGGACAAAGCTGCCGCTGAGGAGTTCATCAAGAACCGGGTGGCGTCCGGCATGGATGCTCATCGCCGGGCCCTCGACGATCTCGGGCCGCACCCAGCGCCGCATCACGGCCTTCTCCGCGAGGGCCGCGAGCGCATCGAGCGTCGCGACCGCGCCCGAGAACGTCGCCATCGGCTCCAGCAGTGCGCCGGCGCGTTGGCACATCGCCGCGAAGAGCTCTCGCTCGCGATCCAGCGCTCGCGCCTCTGCGGTCGTGACCTTTCCCTCGAACTCGCGCAGCTCGGGCGTTGTGAAGCGTTCCGCGTTTCGCAGCGTCTGCTTGCGCAGCAACTCCGCTGGCGCGGTCCGCGCCTGGGCCGCGGGAAGCTCGATGTAATAGCCAAAGACGCGGTTGAAACCAACCTTCAGCGAGGGAAGGTTGTGGGTCTGAATCAGCCGCGCCTGATATTCCGCGAGCCACGCACCAGCATCGCGCTGCAGCAGTCGGGCCTCATCGAGCGCGGCATCAACGCCATCGCGCATCAGCCCGCCCTCGCGCAGGTGCGGCGGCGGAGCCTCGACGCACATCGCAAGGATCTCGCTCGCCAGCGGCGACAGCGCCGCCTCAACGCCGCGCAGCGCGCCGTGCTGCTCCGCGAGCGATCGGCTCTGCGCAATGGAATCAGCCAACGCCCTGCCACTCGCGAGCGATCGCGCCAGTCCAACAAGATCCCGTGGCGTCGCGCGCCCCATCGCCAGCCGCGCCGCAATCCGTGGCACGTCCTGCACCTGCGAGAGCCCATCGCGCAGCGCGTCCGCAAGCGTCCGGTCCGTGACGAGCGCCCCAACCGCGTCCTGTCGCGCGGTGATGGCGGGCAGGTCGCGCAGCGGGCGCGTGAGCCACTCGCGCAGCAGGCGCTTGCCCATCGCGGTCCGAAGAAGCCCCGCGCGGCCGCCGCTGGAGAACGACGACCCAAGGAAGAGGCCAAGCAGCGAGCCATCGCTTGAGTCCGCGCTCGTGCCGGGGCCCGCACCCGCGCGCAGCGTTCGCTCGATCTCCAGCGCTCGCAGCGTCGTGGCGTCCAGGATCAGCCCGGCATCAACACGATCAACCCGCGGCGGACGCAGGTGGCGCAGCGTGGCGCGAGTCGACGTCGCGCCGGGGGCCAGAGCCGCGATCAAGGCGATGTCAGCCGCCGACAGCGTCTGCGTCTCGTTGAGATATCGAAGGATCGCGCCAGCTGGCCGGACCATCGCGTCATCATCGCGCAGCCCAAAGCCCGCGAGCGTCGAGACGCCAAAGTGCTCCAGCAGCGCCTGTCTGCTCTCCTCAGGCCGAAAGTGCCACGCGGGCCGAGGCGTCGCAGAAAGGCGCAGCGCATCAATGACACGCGACACTCGCGCGGGGCGATGCGCGCCGCCAGTGCCGCCGTCCACAATGCCAATGTCGCAGAAGAGCAGCTCACGCACGCCCCGCCGCGCAAGCTCATCCACGATTGATGAGCCCGCGCACTGTGCCACGCGAAAGTCGCCGGTCGAAAGCTCGACGATCGCGATCGCCGCGCCCGAGTCGTCCCCCTCCTGCGTGAAGGCGATCGCCGCGAGCGCGCCCGGCGCCTGATCATCCACCAGCGACTCATCCACAAGCGTGCCCGGCGTCAGAACCCGCGTCACCGCCCGCGGCACAATCCCCTTGGCCTGCGACGCATCGATCAGCTGCTCGCCCACCGCAACCCGGAACCCCTGCGCAACCAGCCGCTTGAGATAGTTCTCAAGCTGATGATGCGGCACGCCCGCCATCGGCACGCCCGCCGTCCGCTGCGTCAGCGTCAGGCCAAGCGCCTTGCTGATCGTGACGGCGTCGTCATCAAAGGTTTCATAGAAGTCGCCGATG
This sequence comes from Phycisphaerales bacterium, assembly GCA_038323185.1. GTDB lineage: Bacteria > Planctomycetota > Phycisphaerae > Phycisphaerales > UBA1924 > JBBASU01. The sequence goes on from JBBQGR010000309.1 coordinate 3,154, forward strand.
CGAAAGAGCAGCAGGCAGTCGGGGTGCTTCTGCTTGAAGCGGTAGTACTGCTGCATCGCGGGCGTGGCGCGGGGATCGGACATGGCCGGAGGATACGGGAAGGCGGAAAAGCGGGGAGGCGAAAAGCAAAAAGCCAAAGGTGAAAAGCGAGAGAACGAAGTCGGTTCGCGACCAACCGGTTCGCTCCGCAAAACGCGGCAGGCCCCGGGACGGCAGGTCCCGGGGCCTTGCGAAGTGGAGCGGAGGAGAGTCGAACTCCCGACCTATTGAATGCGATTCAATCGCTCTACCAATTGAGCTACCGCCCCAATGCGGACCAAGGATAGCCCCGAAAGATGAGCCCGGGCGGCACTCTGGGTGGCCCGCCACCGCCGCGCCCATCAACGCCGTCGTCACGATCGCGCCGCTGAAGGGTCTGCTCGAGCCACTGCTCCCGCCCGGCAGCGCCGTCACGATGCTGATGCAGCCCGGCCGCAGCGAGCACGGCTACGAGTTCACCCCGGCCGATGTTGCACGCGTGGCCCAGGCCGACCTCGTC
>JBBQGR010000310.1:0-3663 GCA_038323185.1 Phycisphaerales bacterium
GGCTTTCATGGGCCTTGGAATGTGCGGGCAACGGCCTGCCGCTCGCGAGCGGATCAGGTAATGGAGTTGGTCAGACCCAGCGGCGTGCCGAGCGTGCCAAAGCCGCCCGGGAAGACGCGGTCGTAGTGGGCCATGTAGCTCACGATGGGCTGCGGTGCCTTGATCGTCGTGGAGAAGAACGCGTCCGTCACGCGCCGGGTGCCCGTGATGAACTGATCAAGGTCAAACTCGCTCACGCGCCGAGCCGGAAGCACGCGGCGGAAGGACTCAGACCCCGCGATACCGTCGTAGGCGATCGTGATCTCAACGACCGTGTCCGTCGAGTTGGGGTTGTAGAGGCGGAGGTACTCCTTGACGCCCGGGTGTCCGACGTTCTGATCGCCCGGACGGAAGCCCTCACCAAAGCCCCACCAAGAGAATGCTTCAGTGGAGGAGGCCGACGAGAGCGAGAGGCCGGGGAAGTCGCTGTTGGCCGCGATGCGCGAGTTGACGACCACCGGCTGAGCCGACTCGAAGAAGACCGAGTACGGACGACCCGTCTGGAAGTTGGGAAGCGTGTTGACGTTGAGCTGGCGATTAGACGCGGCGGGAACGTCGAGCACAGCGCGGTACGCGCTGCCATTGTCAAAGAGGAACGAGAACGTGACCGTCGTTGCCGTAGGGGTTGCATTGAGAACGTTGAGCGTCTCGGTGGCACCGTTGAGGCCGCGCTGGCCCTCGGGGATGGCGCCGGTGGTCGAGCCCGTACCGCTATCGCCGATCTCACCCTCGGCCGTGCGGATGTCGCTGTTGTAGTGCGAGAGCGACGAGACAATCGCGACGGGGCTGCTCACAACCACACCGTACGTGCCATCAGGAAGTGCAAAGGGGACATCGACATTGCTGCGCTGGACACGCACGTCGTTGATCGAGACGCCGCCGCGGCGGAAGCCCGCGAGGTCGAAACTGGTGAAGAAGGGTGCCCCGCCGCCGGTTGGATAGAACGTGACCGTGACCTTGTCGGTGAAGGCGGTCGTGTTGTACCAGAGGATGAACTCGCTGGTGCCGGGGCCCTTGCGGACATCCGCAAAGTTCCAGGAGTTGCTGATCTGGCTCGTGAACGCCTCGCCCACCGACGCGCGGAAGCCGCCGACGAGGTTGAGGTCATAATGGCTGAAGGTCGCGGCGACGGGCCGGTCAGAGCGGATCTCAATCGAGTACGGCGCACCATCGCGCACGAGCTGGCCGCCAGCCGCGAAGAGCTCGGGCGTGACGATCGTAAAGCCCGAGCGGCTGTTGGCCGCGATGCTGAGCTCGCCGATGATCTGATCGCGTTCCCCGGTCTCGTAGCGAGCAACCGCGAAGACGCGTGCGACCTGATCGTTGGGGTTGGAGATGGGGACGAACGTGTAGATGTTGTTGCCGTAGAAGCCCTCGGGATAGAAGACCCGGAAGGGCAGCTGCGGGATCGCCGCTCCGTTCGAGAGTGTCTCGTTGGCGGGCGCGGCGGGATTGGCCGCGAGGTGTCCTGCACCCGTGCCATCGTTGATCGCGGCGTACATCTGGTCCACGGCCGTGGCGCTGTTGCCGACCATGACGAAGTAGCGGAACGAGACAGTCTGCCCAGCGGAGACCGCGCCAAGGTCAAAGCTCATGGCCAGCACAGAGTCCGAAGAGGCTCCCTCAGGATCGAAGGACGGAGCCTGAACAAGCTGCGACGGATCGCGTGGGACCAGGTTGGGATTCAGGACCGTGCCGCGGGCCCGAGTCTCGGAGTTCGCGGCGGCGAGGGCGATCGTGAAGCCGTCGCTGAACGCGTTGGTCTTATAGAGGCCCCGGACAAGCCGCCCACCAATGACGTCGTTCTCCGTGTTGCGGGCGGTAGCGCCCGAATCACCCAGCGAGAGGCCCTGGTCGGGGTTGATGGCTTCCATCCACGACACATTGGTCAGCGCTGAGGCGGTGGTGTTGGTGAAGTACACATCGATGGCGAAGTACGCACGGTCACCACCAATGTTTGCAAAGCGCGAGGGGAAGGAGATCGTGCGCTCGATCCGCATGCCGCGGAAGAGCGTTTCGGCCGAGACACGGCTGTTGAAGGGGTCGGTCAGGTTCGTGAGGGAGAAGGGCTGGGCCGTGGTATCTGCCTCGGTATTGGCAAAGGCGCTGCCGGAAGCGCCGTAGCCGAAGATGCTGGTCGGACCCTCGAAGGCGCCTCGAAGAAACTCATTGCCGTTGAAGCGGATGCCGGTGGTGCCCGAATCAAAGCCGCCGGTCTGGTTGAAGCCAACGTTGAGCAGGTCGCTCGTCAGCACGCTTCCAGGGTCCGAGACGCCGGGCGAAACGGTGATGTTGAGGCGATAGCTGCCGGTGGTCTGCGCGGGGATGCCGCTGCCGTCGCTGAGCGAGCCGGGGTTGTACGAGACGTTGGCAGCCTCGGAAACGGCAAGGTAGTAGATGCCGCCCGCAGCAAAGACGTAGTTCTCGATGCGCGACGCCGCGCCGAGCGCGGGGTTGGTGATGAGGATCTGCTGGCCCGATTCGCTGAAGAGCCGCATGAGCGTGCGGAGCGTCGCGCTGCCGCTGGTGGCCGTCGGCGTCGCGAACGCCGCGAGCGTCGTGCCCGCATCAACACTCAGACGGAAGATGTCGCGATCAAGCACACCAAACCCGCCGTCGCCGATGAACGCATTGCGTGAGGTCGAGCCAGAGCCCGTGAACTCGTTGATGCCGTTCGCAGTCGCCAGCGTGTCGTTGGACTCAAAGGGACCGAAGATGTCATTCTGGAACGTGAACTCCATCGCCCAGTTGAAGAGCCGGCCCACGTTGCCCACGCCCTGATCGTCGATGAAGATCGTCCACAGGCCGTTCGCACGCGAGCCATCAAAGGCGCCAAGTGAGGCCTCGGGCCTGTAGCTGCCCGTGACAGGATTCGCGCCTGAAACGAGAGCCGTGATGCCGACCCCTGCTTCGTCGTCGAAGACGATGTTGGGTAGGTTGTCGCCCGATCCGCCCCGGCGATCAACGAGGAGGACGTTGAGGTTGTTGGGGCCAATGAGGCGAATAGTCAGATCGCCCAGGAACGTGTGGTTGAGACGGATACGAACGTTGATGTCCAGAATCTGGCGCGTGTCAGCAACTTGTCGAGAGGCGGTTGTGACTCCTGAGGTCTGCGTCGGAGCCGTGGGAGGGATGAGGGTTGTGAGGCCCTCGGGCGCGTCGAACAAGTAGGCCTGATCGCCCGTGGCCGGCGGCGGCGTCGGTGAGAAGCCCGCGAGAACAACCACATCGTCCTGCGCAAGCTGCGCAGCGATGCGGATGCTGTACGTGCCGGTGCTCTGCGACGTGCCGCTGTTGGAAACCAGCGGGTTGTAGTTCGAGTTTCCGAAGCCCGAGACACCGATGTAATACGTCCCGCCCGTCGAGACGAAGAAGTCAATGAACGAATCTTCTTGGAAGTACTGGTCGTTGATCGCAAGCTGCTCGCCCGCAGCGTTGAAGAGACGCAGAACACTGTCCAGCGTCGAGCCAGCGGGAAGACGGCGCGCGGTAATCTCCGCCGTGATCAGGCCGCCGCGAGCCAGCGTGACACGGTACATGTCCACGTCGCGACCGCCGAAGATTCCGTTGCCAACCGTCGCGCCAGCAAAGGTCGCCGAGCCACTGGCGTCGAAGGCAATCGGT
>JBBQGR010000311.1:0-3660 GCA_038323185.1 Phycisphaerales bacterium
GAACTCGCCGAGCATCGCGCGGTCCGAGGCGTCGGGCGCCTCGCCCGCAGGGTCTTCAAGCCACGATGCGTTGCGATACCGATGCTCAAGCTTGATGAGCTCGCGAGGCGAGGCCGTCGCTGCCGCGGCGTCATTCATCGCCAGCACCATCAGCCGGTCGCGGTGGGGAACCTTCGCACGCGGATCGCCGCCATCGAGCGCCTCGGCCCAGAGCAGCGTCGCGTCGCGCGAATCGATCCACTGGATCGAGCGCGGCCCGGTCTCAACACCCTGCGTCGGGATGTTATCACGCATCGGCACCTTCGCGATCTCGCGAACATTCGTCCCTCGCGATCCCTCATCCAGGCTCCAGACCTCGTAGGTCTCGGGGAAGAAGCTCCAGGGAATCTGGTACGAGTATGGCCGCTCCACGCGCGAGACGAGCAGGAACTTCCCGTCCGGCGAAGGGGCCAGCGTCGAGTAGATCGCCGGATCGCGCACGTCCACGCGCGCACCCGAGTCCACGTTGATGATCGCAAGCTGCGCCGCCATCACATGGTCAAAGAGCGCCTCATCGTGCGGATTCTGCAGCAGGTCCTGGAACGTCCGCACCGGAGCGGGCTTGCCATCCGCGACCTGGATCGTCGGTCCGACCGGTGTGCGTGGCTCGGGCGGCCGCGGGCCGCGCCCCTCGGGAATCAGGCGCACCAGCACATGCTTCTGATCGGGCATCCACTGCGCGGGGCTTCCCGCCGCGGCGTTCAGCATCGGTCCCACCAACCGGCGCGCCTCGCCCGTACTCGCGTCGCCGATCCAGAGCTCGATTCCCGCCGTGCTGCCCGGCGCCGCGGCCTCGGTGACCGTGTTCGTGAAGACAAAGCGCGAGCCATCGGCCGACCACATCGGCGACGAGACGCGCGCGTCCGCGGGGAGCGTGATGGCGCGCTCGGTCCCGTCCGCCGCGGAACGCAGCGTGAGACCGATCGTGCGGATCGGCCCGTGTGGGCCATTCGTATCAGGATTGATGCGCGAGCCACCAAGCCGCAGCATCGGCGCCGAGAGGTCCGCGACCGGGGGCAGGCTCCGCCGGTGCAGAAGCATGAGGTGCGACCCATCGGTCGACATCGACACGCCCGGCGTCGGCGGCGTATCAAGCACACGCCGGATCGCCGCCGGCGGCTGCTTGTACGTCGGCAGATCAACAAGCTGCGCCGCCGCTGCGCCAGCCGTCACAACCAGCGCGGCCACCAACGAGGAAACAACGGCAGGGCGATCCATGTTCATGCACAGATGCTACCGAATCCGCCGCCGCGCGGCGGCCTCGAGTGGCAATCGGGCCAAACTCTTTTCGGCAAACGCTAGCGGTCCTTCATACCCCCCTCCATCGTGTCCCCGCAGAACCGCACCGTCGGCATGCCCGGTACAAAGGCTTCCGCCGCGAGTTCCTCCGGAAACGGGTTGCGATGCGGCGCTCAGCAGCCACCCGCGAACGCACCCGCCAGCACGATCAGCGCCGGGAGCAACACTCTCGGCAAGATTACCGAAGTGAGGCACGCGTGGATTCGGTGTTGGTAAGACACGGTGCTTGTCATGGTTGGCATCGTATCGATCCCCGTACCCAGCACTCCTTGACGCAGAATCTCTTGCAGAATCCTCGTCGCCCAAAAACCGTTGCCGCCCGCGGCGGGAAGGTGCGGATGAGAGATGGGCCAGCCACCACCGGCACGCAGGGCGCGTCGGGGGATCCAAGTGGCCCGGGGTACGAGGCAGGCCGTTCCCGGGATCGTTCAACCCGCGTCCCAGTCGACGCGAGCGAGGTATGACATGCTCAAGACGTGTGCTTTGATGGCGCTTGTATCAGTCGCAGGCTCGGCCGGTATCGCCAATGCCGAGATCGTGTACGGCGTCACCCAATCCGGCTTCTTGGTGAACTGGGATTCCGCAACACCCGGCACGATCAACAGCGGTTCCGCGATCCAGGGCCTCCAGAACAACGAGACCCTTGTCGGCATCGACTTCCGCCCCGCCACCGGCGAGCTCTTCGGACTTGGCAGCTTCAGCCGCCTCTACCGCCTCAATGCCATGAACGCAATGGCGACACAGGTTGGCTCGACGTTCTCGACGCCGCTCAGCGGCTCTTCGTTCGGCTTTGACTTCAACCCCACGGTCGATCGCATCCGCGTCGTGAGCGATGCCGACCAGAACCTGCGCCTAAACCCCATCACCGGGGCGGTCGCCTTCGTTGATGGTTCGCTTTCGTACGCCGCAGACGACGTCAACGCCGGAGTGGATCCCAACGCCGTGCACAGCGCGTACATCAACAACTTCGCCGGTGCCACCAGCACGCGTCTTTACAACGTTGACACCGGCCTGGACGTTCTGACCTTCCAGGATCCACCGAACGCGGGCGTCCTTCGCACCGTCGGCCCCATCGGCACCGATGTCAGCGACATCGGCGGGTTTGACATCTCGAGCGCCACCGGCGTTGCGTACATGACCATCCGCGACACGCAACTCAACCGCTCGACCTTCTGGACCATCAATCTCCAGACCGGACAGGGCATGATGATCGGCGAGATCGGTGGCGGCTCGATCATCACCGCGATGTCCGTCGTCATCCCCGCGCCGGGCGCGGCAGCGCTTCTGGGCATGGGCGGCCTCGCCATGCTCCGCCGCCGCCGCTGATTCCGGCTTCCAAATTCATCATCCCGAAGAACTCGTGAGCACATCGTGGGGATTCGTTGGCCAGGCCGCGCGGGGGAGCGCGGCCTGGCTTCGTTGTTGCGCACGCTTCGCTGATCGGCGCCTACTCGCCGCGCCCAAGGAACCACACCCCGCCAACCGTCGCCGCGCTCACCACCCACAGCACCAGCAGCGATGAGCACACAACCGGAACCACGAAGAGCGCCATGCCGCCCATCAGCGCGGGCAGGTTCGCCTGCTTCTTCCCATAGACAAAGAGCGCGGTCCCCACCCCGCTGATCACAAGCCCGGACGCCAACATCTCCGTGTCCATCGTGCCTCCCGTTCCCCCTGGCTTACGAAAGATCGGACCCCCGCCTCGCCTCGCCCCGGACCGCATCTCGCTTCGCGCCGCAATCGCACTTCTAGGACCAGCCGCGTCCATCCCTCCCGCCTCCTCCCTTCCCCCACCCCCTCGGTTCGCGTCGCTCGGCCTTCCCCAAAATGGCAAGAGAGCCGACGCCCTGAAGCGCCGGCTCTCGTGTTGTTTGTGAACTGATTCGCGGCAGGTCAGTGCCGCGTGGGCTGATTACCAGCCGCCGCGGCCGCCGCCGCCCGAGCCGCCACGGCTGCCGCCGCCGCCGCCGCCGCCGCCGAAGCCGCCACGGCTGCCGCCGCCGCCGCCGCCGCCGAAGCCACCACGACCGCCGCCGCCGCCGCCACCCTCGCGGGGCTTGGCCTCGTTGACGGTCAGGTCACGGCCGCCAATGTTCTGGCCGTTGAGGGCAGCCATCGCGGCCTTGGCATGCTCGTCGTTGGGGAACTCAACGAAGCCGAAGCCGCGGGGGCGGCCCGTCTCGCGATCCATGACGAGGGAGGCGGAGGAGACCTCGCCGTGCTGAGCGAACAAGTCGCGGAGCTCGGACTCGGAGGTGTTGAACGAGAGATTGCCTACGTAAAGCTTCATGTGCTTTACTCCTTACCCGAAAACTACCAGAT
>JBBQGR010000312.1:0-3652 GCA_038323185.1 Phycisphaerales bacterium
GCCATCGCGGCCGAGCTCGCGCGTCGCGACGCCACGATCGCGGTCGTCGGGATCCCGAAGACGATCGACAACGACCTGCAGTGGGTGCACCGGAGCTTCGGCTTCGCCACCGCCGTCGACGAGGCCCGGCGCGTGATCATCGGCGCCCACGCCGAGGCGCAGGCGGCGCTCGGCGGAGTCGCCATCGTCAAGCTCATGGGCCGCCACTCCGGCTTCATCGCCGCCCACGCCTGCCTGGCCAACAACGAGGCGAACTTCTGCCTGGTCCCGGAGGTGCAGTTCCGCCTCGAAGGCCCCGGCGGGCTGCTCGACGCGGTGGCCACGCGGCTGCGCACCCGGGGACACGCCGTCATCGTCGTCGCCGAGGGCGCCGGCCAGGAGCACCTGCCCGCGTCTGCAGACAGCGACGCGTCCGGCAACAAGCGTCTGGGCGATATCGGGACGTTCTTGCGCGATCGCGTCCGACAAGACCTCGGGAGCCGCGCCCTGCAGGGCACAGTGAAGTACATCGACCCGAGCTACACGCTACGCAACCTCCCAGCCAACGCAGTCGACTCCGAGCTGTGCTTGCGCCTCGGCGAGCACTCGGTACACGCTGCCATGTCTGGACGGACGGACATGATGGTCGGCTACTGGAACCAGAGCTTCACGCACGTCCCGCTTGCCGCCGCCACGGAGCGGCGAGGCACCCTGGATCCGGACGGAGACCTGTGGCACTCGGTCCTCGCAGCGACCGGACAGCAAGTTGGATGGCCCGGAACGGGACCGACATGACGGAAAGAACAGTTCACGAGGACCTCGCAGAGGGACTCGCCGTCGCGAACGCCGGGCCGGCTCCCGCTGGCAACAAGTCCGGGAAGTGAAGTCTGCTGTGAAGCAAGAGTACAAAAAAGGGAGCCTCAGTCTGACGAGCACCGTCGCGATGGGGACGGGAGTCATGATCGGTGCGGGCATATTTGCCCTCACCGGTCAGGTCGCCGAGCTTGCCGGGCCTTTGTTCCCCATCGCGTTCATCGTCGCCGCCGTGATCAGCGGGTTCAGCGCGTATAGCTACATCAAGGTATCGAGCAAGTATCCGTCCTCCGGCGGAATCGCGATGATCTTGCACAAGGCCTATGGTGGCTCCGCCGTGACGGGTGGAGCTGCCGTCTTGATGGTCCTTTCCATGGTCATCAACCAGAGCCTGGTGGCCAGAACCTTCGGAGCCTATACGCTTCAGATGTTCGATATCGGCCCGGATACGGTGCTGGTCCCCGTTCTGGCTCTCGGCCTGATCCTTTTCGCCTTCCTCGTCAACCTCGCGGGCAACGAGCTCATCTCGAGCATCTCGAAGGTCACCGCGCTCCTCAAGGTCGGCGGCATCCTGATCTTCGCCTTGCTCACGCTATGGGTATCGGGCTTCAGCTTCGAGCCGACCGGCGCATCCGTGGTGGGAGGTAGCACGGTGGGCGGATTCATCGCTGGCAGCGCCCTGGCGATTCTCGCCTACAAGGGATTCACCACGATCACCAACAGCGGCGGCGAGATCGAGAATCCGAGCAAGAACATGGGGCGAGCGATCGTGCTGTCCCTCGCCACCTGTCTCGTGGTGTACGTGCTCGTCTGTTTTGCGGTCGGCTCCGCGCTCTCCATCGAAGAGATCGTGAAGGCCAAGGACTATGCCCTGGCGGAAGCTGCTCGGCCTGCGATCGGCGTGGCAGGGACCTGGTTCACGGTCGCCATCGCCATCGTCGCCACCGCGTCGGGCCTGCTCGCGAGCGTGTTCGCGGTATCGCGCATGCTCGCGATGCTGACCGACATGAATCTCATCCCGCACCGACACTTCGGGATGCCCGGATCCATCCAGAAGCACACGCTCGTTTACACGGTGGTTGCCGCCGGGCTCCTCGCCAGCCTCTTCGATCTGACCCGCATCGCATCGCTGGGAGCCATTCTCTACCTTGTGATGGACATGGTGATTCACTGGGGCGTCTTTGCCCACCTGCGCCGGGACGTCGGTGCGCGCGGAGGCATTCTGCTGTCCGCCATCGGACTCGACCTGATCGCGCTGGGAGCCTTCGTTGTCATCAAGGCGCGACGTGATCCGACCATCCTGGCGATCGCCGCCGCGGTAATCGTCGCGACCTTCGCGTTCGAAAAATTCTATCTCGCCCGGATCCGCCGCGAGGCATGAAGAGTACACACAACGGAGACGTCCGGAGGCGAGCGGCCACCGCGGTGAGACCACCGGGAACGACCCGCAAGTTGCTCGCAATCTCGCTTTGCATGGCGCTGGCCATGTCCGGGATCGGAATCATCCTGCCGGTGGTGCCATCACATATCGCGCGCCTGGGAGTCAGCACCCCTTCCACCGCGCAGGTGGCGCTGCATGTGAGCATGCTGGCTGTGGTCTACGCTCTCATGCAGCTCGTGTTTGCCCCGCTGTGGGGGCGACTCTCCGATTCCAGGGGCAGACGCAAGCTTCTGGCGGTAGGCCTCGTCGGCTTCGCCATCGGGCAGGCGCTGTGCGGCCTGGCAACCTCGCTGCTGGTCCTTTACGCGATCCGTCTGGGGACCGGGATATTCGCGGCGGCGATCATCCCCGCGGCCCTGGCCTTCGTGGCCGACGCGACCAGCGACGAGGAGCGCACGCGCGGGATGGCGCAGCTCAGCGCAGCGGGGGGTATTGGCTTCGTACTCGGCCCCGCCCTGGGAGGGCTCCTCGGTGGGATCGATGTGTCTGCGACCGGGTTGCCCGTCGCGAGTTTTTCGCTCCCATTCTTTGCCGCCGCAGCGTGTGCCCTGCTGGCACTGTTCACCTTGCGCTGGCTCGAGGAGCCTGTACGGCGGTCGGTCGCAGGTACCACGAGCTCCGTGGCGTCGACCGTTCTGGTCCGTCGGCTCGGTCTACCCCTGGGCGTTTCGATGGCCGGACAGGGGGCCGTTGCTCTGTTCGAGACCACCATGGCTCTGCACGCCGGCACCCACCTGGGCATGAGCCTGGCGCAGATTGGAGCGATCTTCATGGTGTGCGGCCTGATGATGCTCCTCGTCCAGGCTGCCGTCGCCTCGCTGTCACGCCGGTGGGGGGAAGCTCATCTCGCGTCGGCCGCCCTGGCCATCATGGGGCTGAGCCTGGGCCTCCTCGCCACGGCACGGAGCACCGCCAGCGTGTTCGCCCTGGTCGCCGTGTATGCAGTCGGGATGGGCCTGCTGACACCGGTCGTAGCTGCGCTCATTTCCAGACGGGGAGGCGCGCAGACAGGCGCGGCTCTCGGACTCGACAGTGCTGCCAAGAGTGTGGGCCAGATCATCGGGCCCCTTGCAGGCGGTGCGCTGTTCGGCGCGTCGGTGGCGGTCCCCTTCTGGGGCGCCAGCGTCGTGCTCCTCGGACTCGCCATCACCTTCGCGTGGAGCACGCGTCGTGGGACCGCACGGGCGATGACAATGAACGAGGAAGCCGGATGAATGTCATATTCACGCTGTCGCCGCGAGACATCGACGCCGTCCTGTTCGATCTCGATGGCGTGCTGACCCGAACGGCGAGCGTGCATGCCGCGGCGTGGAAGCGCCTGTTCGACGAGTTCCTCGAGCGCTGGGCCGCGCAGAACGGCGAAGCCTTCGTGCCATTCGATACCGACACCGATTACCCGCGCCACGTCGACGGCAAGCC
>JBBQGR010000313.1:0-3610 GCA_038323185.1 Phycisphaerales bacterium
AGCATCGAGCCGCAGTAACATCACGTCGCGCGGTCAGAGCCCTGCCATTTTCCGAATCGCACGGTCGAGCGCCTCGGGAACGGGCATCACGCTCAGTCGCCCCTGCGTCACAAGAGCGAAGTCCTTGAAGCGTGGGTCGGACTTGATTGCCGCGAGCGTGACGGGCGTTGCCGCGCTGCGCAGAGGCTCGAGCGTGACAACAACGAACTTGATCTCGCCGCTGACAAGGAGGGCCGGGTTCTTCGGATCGGCGCGTGGACCTTCGCTGACTCGCGCGAGGCCCACGACGGCCTTCTCATCGCCCGTGTGATAGATCAGCACCTCATCGCCGGATGCGGACGAACGCAGGTGGCCGTTGGCCGCGGCGTTGGCGATGCCGTCCCAAACGCACGAACCTGCTCGCGCGAGGTCCGCGTAGGAAAACTCGCCGGGCTCGGTTTTGAAGAGGAACGTGGCCAAGTGGCCTCACGATCGCTGAGGCGGTTGGACCGTGGCTCAGGCGGGCTGCTTGGGGTCGGTCTTGCTTGGTCCGGACTGTGCTGGCTCGGTCTTCTCAGCAGACTGGCCGGTGACCGGGCAGACCTCGTCCTTGCAAGCGCCATCGTGATCGGACTTGGAGCCTTCGGTGCAGCTGCCGCAGCAGGACTCGCCCTTCGCGAGCTTGTCGGCCTTGGCCTGGGCGTCCCCCGAGCAGCAGGTCGAAGCCGCTTCGGTCTTGGACGCGACGGTGACGACATCAATCGGTGTGGGCGCGTGCTCGCTGCAGCCCAGGGCACACTCGTGCGCGCCAGATCCGTTGGCAAGGCTGGCGGCGGTGATGGCCGCGGGAGCCTCACACATGCCAAGGGGGCAGCCGGTGGTGATGAGGTTGTAACCGCCGAAGCCAGCGGCAGCGAGTCCGAGAACGGCACCGATCGAGGTGATTCCGACCTTCATGGCAACACTCCAGATGCCCATTCGGGCTCCCTGAGTATATCGGATCGAGCCAAGGTGCGGTGCGGATTCGCGAGAATTTTGGCCACTGGGCAGGTCTTGGGGACCGTGCGTTCAGCCGCGACCGCGTTGGACCGATACCTTCGGCGACGTCGGTCGAGATGGGCCCCTTGGGAGAGAGCACCGCCATGGATTCAAGCGGAACGGAACATGGCAGGGATGCAGCGCGGAGTGAACCCTCGCAGGAAGCGCAGCTCGCCCAGCCGGGCGGGAGGCGATCGGGCGATGACATCCTTCGCGCACTCGATGACTTCTCCACCGGGCTCGACAATCTGAAGGTGCTTTACGCGCAGCGCCAGGAGCTTCGCGATCGCGTCGAGGCCCGCGAGGCCGAGCTTGGCGAGCGTGATCGGCTGCTGGCACAGCAGCAGAGCGTTCTAGAAGCGGCGCGACAGACCATCATCGGGCGCGAGGATGAGCTTGCACGAACCGACGCAGAACTCAAAGCCAAGGCAGATCAGCTCACAACAGCGCGCGAGGAACTGGCGGCGCTGCGTCGCGAGGCCGAGGAGCGTTCCGCAGCACTCGAGCGCGCGGAGGTCGAGGCCAGGGCACGAGACGTGACCTTCGGCCAGCTTGAGGCCGAACTGGTCGAGCGTGAGCAGAACCTCGCCGCTGCAATTGCGCAGCGCGAGGCCGGGCTCTCGCAGCACGCGGTCGACATTGAGCTGCGATCAGAAGAGCTCTCGCAGTTGGCCGCGGAGATCGAGCGCGGCCGCGCCGAGATCGACACGCGCAAGGTCGGGATCGAGCAGCGAGCGAAGGAGATCGAGGCGGCTTCGGCGGCACGATCGGGCGAGCTTGATGGCAGGGCCAAGGGCCTTGAGGCGGCCTCGCGCGAGCACGAGCGGCTGGTGCGCGAGGCCAGAGACAAGTCGCTGAAGGCAGCGCAGGAGTACGCCCAGCGCGTTAAGGACCTGACCGAGCAAGGCTCCGTTCTTGCCGAGGGTGAGACCCAGCTCGCCGCCGAGCGTGAGGCATTGGAACGGACGGTCCAGGTCGTGACGGCCAAGGGTGACGAGCTCGCGGCACGCGAGGCAGAGCTGGCGCGGATGGCGGCAGAACTCGCCGCGGATCGCGCTGCCTCGGAGCTGGTACGCGGGAACATGGACGAGCTTACTGAGCGCATCGAGGCGCTCTCTGAGGTCGTGGCCGAGTATGAGGCGTTGTGGCTCTGTGAGCTGGGTGAGGGGGCGCAACAGCGTGGGGAGATGGTGGCCGCCGAGGCGGTGATCGCGCAGCTGCGGGATCATCTCGGGCTGCAGCTCCGAACGGTGGATGAGCTTCGCCAGCGGATGGAGGCCCAGCGCGCCGAGCAGTCGCGGCTGCTGGACGAGCGTGATTCCAGGATCGGCGCGCTCGAGGCGAGTGCCGCATCGACCGGGCAGGACGCGACACAGATCGGAATGCAGACGATCGCTCTGACACGAGCCGCGGGAGAGATCGCATCGCTGCGTTCGCGTGTCGAGAATCTGCAGGAAGAACTCGCGCAAGCGCAGGCGACGATGGCATCGGGTGCGTCGGGCGATTCGGGTGGCCTGAATGGATCGCCATCGCGGGCGCCGCTCGAGGGCGATGCGCTCTCGCGTCGCCGCCGGCGACTGAAGGCGGCCCACGACCTGCTCCGCAAACAGACCAACAAGCTTCGCAAGGGGAGCGAGGTTCTAAGAAAGCGATTCGAGGCGTGTGAGTCGCTGCTCGCGCAGCGAGCCGAGCTTGCATCCATCCGCGACCGAGTGGTCGAGGCCGAGCGCCGCGCGCAACGCTCGCGGGCAGGTTCGCGCTCCGCGGTGACGGCACTCTGCGCAGTGGTTGTGCTCGGATTGCTCGCGGGCCTCTCTTGGGCAATGGCAGTGCAGTTTGCGCCCGCCACGTTCGAGGCGACCGCGACCTTGCGAGCCGAGGGACGAGGGCGAGAGCTCAATGCGGCGGAGCTCGCCGAGTGGGGCCGGTTCCACTTTGATCTTCTCAAGGACCCACGCTTCCATGCGGAGGCGGCGGAGAAGTTCAAGCGGCAGGGCCTCGTCGAACTCGCTACTCCCGCGGCGGTCGCGAAGCTCGCAGAGTCGGGCGTCCTCGCGGACAGCGATGAGGTCGGGCAGCTCCGGCTGATCCATCGCGATCGGGGCGCGGACCGCGCGGCGCGGACGCTTGAGGTCTTCGCGGCCTCCCTCCAGGCGCACGCCAACGACGCTCAGACACGCCGCATCGATGGTGGCGTCACGGTGGTGTCAGAGCCAGCGCGGTCAGGCAGCAGCCCGATCGATCAGACGCGGCCGTTCTATGCCCTGGGGATCATGGGCGCGAGCACGTTCATCATCGTTCTCTTTTCCGCGTTTCTCTGGCGCAAGCTCGCCAAGGCCAAGACAGACTTCGAGAAGGACGAGCACACAGCCAGCGTTCTCGACGAAGCGCGATGGCCCAACCCGCTGAAGGGTTGAGCGCCGCCCGGCAGGCTGGCTCGCGAAGAGTGTTGATACGAATCACCGCTCCAACTCGGGCTTGACGTAGTCGCAGGCGCAGACCGAGCGGAGGGTTTCCGGGGTGAGTTGCTGCCAGGCTTGGGCGCCGGCGTCGAGCAGGTGCTGGTAGTCGTCGAAGACGCGGTTGCTCAGGT
>JBBQGR010000314.1:0-3609 GCA_038323185.1 Phycisphaerales bacterium
ATCACGGGGGCTCGCGAACTTGTCCAGGAAGCTGGCGCTTGAAAGAGGAAGCTGGCGCTGGGAAGAGCGGAAGTTTTTGGGGTTGTGCAAGAAAAGTGGTTGTTGGATGTTTGGCAGGACGCATGGACGAAACCGCTGGCCTGGGTGTTGTTGGCGTGACGGGCGCGGCTCCTTTTGGGGCCGCGGCTGTCGTTTCGGGTGGTGGCGCTGCGATGCTGGCGAAGAAGCCCGCGGCCGACGCCTCGTTGGCAGGCCTGATCCCGGCGATGAGGGCGATCAAGCTTGGCGTGGTGCCATACGCGATGGACGGTCGGCGCCTGCTGCTCGCGTGCGAATCTGCGCCGTCATGGGAGACGATGGACGAGGCTTCCGTCACGGCGGGGCGGCCTGTGCGGGCGGTGGTCGCGACGTCCGAGGTCTTTGCGGAGCTGCTGCGCGAGGTGTATGGCACGACCGCCGCGGCGATGGGCGCTCGGCTCGGGGGCGATGGCGGCACGGATGGTCTGGTGTCGAACGTCGAAGCCATCGAGGCCGACGACCTGCACCGGATGGCCGAGCAGCCGACGCTGATCAACCTTGTGAACCTGGTGATCCTGGAGGCGATCCGGGCGCGTGCGAGCGATGTGCACGTGGAGCCGTTTGAGCGCAAGCTCGCGGTGAAGTACCGGATCGATGGTCTGCTTGTGGAGCAGGAGAGCCCGCCCAAGCAGCTCCAGGCCGCGATCACCAGCCGCATCAAGATCATGTCGGGGATGAACATCGCCGAGCGCTACGCGCCGCAGGACGGGCACATCTCGCTGCGATACGCCGACGGGCGCGAGGCTTCACGCAAGATCGACATCCGCGTGAGCACCGTGCCGACGCTGTACGGCGAGAGCGTGGTGATGCGAATCCTGGACAAGGAGAACATCCAGCTTGATCTCGAGACGCTGGGCATGCGCGAGCCCGATCGCGTCTCGATGCAGAAGCTGATTGATCTGCCGCACGGCATGGTGCTGGTGACGGGCCCGACGGGCAGCGGCAAGACGACGACGCTGTACGCCGCGCTCACGAAGCTGTACGACCCCTCGCTCAAGATCATCACGATCGAGGATCCGGTGGAGTACGAGCTCGCGGGCGTGAACCAGATCCCGGTGAACCCCAAGCGCGGGCTGACGTTCGCGGATGGTCTTCGCAGCATCCTGCGTCAGGATCCCGACGTCATCATGGTGGGCGAGATCCGCGACTACGAGACGGCGGAGATCAGCGTTCGTGCCGCGTTGACGGGGCACCTTCTCTTCTCAACGCTGCACACCAACAACGCCATCTCGGCGTCGGGGCGCTTGCTGGACATGGGCATCGAGCCGTTCCTGCTGAGCAGCGTGCTTGAGGGGACGATGGCGCAGCGGCTGGGGCGGCGGACATGCCG
Source organism: Phycisphaerales bacterium (assembly GCA_038323185.1). GTDB lineage: Bacteria > Planctomycetota > Phycisphaerae > Phycisphaerales > UBA1924 > JBBASU01. The sequence continues at coordinate 1,409 of JBBQGR010000314.1, forward strand.
CAAGTGCCGCGTGAGGACGCCTCTGCTGGAGGCGCAGCGCCACAGGCTCAGCCCCTCCGAAGCTGCGATGTTCCCCGATGGACAAGCGTGGAAGGGCGCCGGATGCGACGCCTGCGGCGGCACAGGAATGCGCGGGCGCGTGGGGTTCTATGAGGTTGTGCTCACCACGCCACAGCTGCGCGCGGGCATCGCCAAACGCCTCAGCCCGCACGAACTCCTCGCGGCGGCCGGCCCGGGCCTGGTCACGATGCGCCGCGACGGCATGATGAAAGCCGCCAGCGGCGAGACAACGATGGACGAAGTGCTTAGGGCAACGCAGGACACGGACGAGGGGGCCTGAGGACGAAGAAGTGGTTAAGTGGTTAAGTGGTTAAGTGATGAAGTCACAGGTAGGAGATTCGTAGAAGTTGAAACTCGGAGCGTCTTTCACTCGACCGCTTGTCCACTCAACCACTTCGCCACTTCCGCATCCCCCATGCCCACATTCACGTACAAAGCCGCGCAGGGAGGAGCCACCGGGACGGTGGAAGCGCTCGATCGCGCCGCGGCGGTGCGTGAGGTCGTTAAGCGGGGGCTGACGCCCGTCTGGCTCGAGCAGGCTGCTCAGGGCGGCTCGCTGGCTGGGATGTCGCGCGCTGTGCTGGGTCAGAACGCTTCGTCTTCTGCGTCGCGTGGCTTTGACTTCGGCGGGCGGGTGATGTCTCGCGCGGAGATGGCGAGCTTCGTGCGAGAGCTCGCGACGGCGATCATGGCGGGCCTGCCGCTGGTGACCGCCCTCAAAACGCTGGCGCGGTCGGGTCGGTCGGCGAAGCAGAAGTTGATGCTCGAGAGCCTGATCTCGCAGGTCGAGGGCGGCACGGCGCTGGCCGACGCGATGTCGAGCTGGGGCAAGCCCTTCGACACGCTGACGATCAGCATCACGAAGGCGGGCGAGGCCTCGGGCAAGCTCGGCGAGGTGATGGAACAGGCCGCAGATCTTCTGGACCGCGACCTCAAACTGCGCCGGTCGATCCTGGGTGCGACGCTGTATCCGATGATCATCTGCGCGCTGGTTGGGCTTGCGATCATCGTGATCGTCTCGTTCATCGTGCCGACCATCCTCGACAAGCTGCCCATCACGCCCTCGCAGCTCCCCTTCCCGACGCGCGTTGTAAAGGGACTTGGCGACGGATTCAAGCTGATCTTCATCGAGCGCTGGTTCATGAGCATCCCGGCGCTGGTGCTGCTGGGCATCGCGCTCGCGCGGCTCTTTGCTCGCCCCGATTTCCTGCTCTGGAAGGATCAGACCGTGCTGAGGCTCCCGATCATCGGGCGGCTGATGCGCGATGTTGCGGTGGCGCGATTCACGCGCACGCTCGGCACTCTGACCAAGGCTGGCGTGCCGATCCTCCAGAGCCTGCGCATCACCAAGGGCGTGCTCGGCAATCGCGCGATGGAGGGCGTGATCGAGGATGTGACCCATCAGGTTGCGGGCGGCGCCACGATCGCAGAGCCAATGGAGAAGAGCGGCCACTTTCCGCCCATGCTGGTCCAGATCATCAATCTGGGCGAGCGATCCGGGCGGCTTGATCAGATGCTCAATCAGGCGAGCAAGGCCTTCGACGAGCGCGTGGATCAGAGCATCAAGCTCTTCACGACCGCGCTGCCGCCGATCTTGCTGGTTTTCATGGCGGGCGTGGTCGGGTTCATCGTGCTCGCGGTCTTCCTCGCGCTGCTGCAGGTGCAGGACGCGATGGCGGGGTCGGGATGAGGAGGAGAGCGAGGCAGGGATGCAGCGAAGCAGCGATGCAGTGGAAGGCAGAAATCAAGCGCAGTCGCGAGCGTCTGCTTGCGAGAAAGGGATTGTGATGTTCAGACGAATGGATCGTGATGAGATGCGCAGGATTGTCGGGGCTCGTGGGATGCGTTCGGCGCGTGGGTTCTCGATCGTTGAGGTGATCGTGATCGTTGTGATCCTGGGGATCATCGCGGCGGTGATTGCTCCGCGCATCTTCGGGCGCATTGGCCAGGCCAAGGAGTCGGTCGCGAAGAGCGGCGTCTCGACGCTCGCGACCGCGATGCGCAGCTACATGATCGACAACGGCCTGCCAGAGTCCGGCACGCCCATCGCGATCCTCTGGGAGCGCCCGAGCACGATCGACGAGGCCGCGTGGAAGGGGCCGTACGTGGAGAACCCCGACGCGCTGAAGGATCCGTGGGGC
>JBBQGR010000315.1:0-3597 GCA_038323185.1 Phycisphaerales bacterium
CATGAGGCTTACATGCGTCTGGTCGGCGACAATGATCCCAGCGTCGCGTCTTGGCAGAGCCGCGGCCACTTCTTTGGTGCCGCCGCGCTCGCCATGCGCCGGATCCTGATCGAGCGCGCCCGAGCCCGTCAAACGCACAAGCGCGGCGGCGGAGTCGCACGCGTCGAGCTCCACGACGACGCCGTCGCCGCGGGTGTCACGGGCGAACTCAGCGAGACCTCCAGCGACGAGATCCTCGCCCTTGATGAAGCACTCAAGAAGCTCGAAGCCCTCGACGAACGCGCCGCCCGCATCGTCATGCTTCGCTACTTCGCCGGCCTCTCCATCGAGCAAACCGCCGCGGCGATCGACCTCTCACCAGCCACCGTGAAGAAGTCTTGGGCATTCGCGCGAGCCTGGCTCAGCCGCGAAGTCAGCGCCAGCGTCGCACGCCCAGCCTGACGGCAAACCTGGAGCCGGCCTCAGGCTAGTTTCCTAGAATTTTCCCCCTGTCGTCTGTCTTCTTGTTTTCCTAGTCCCGGTTCCCTCTCTTTTCTGACCCTGGTGCCTTGTCCCTGGTCCCCAGTGCCTTTTTCCGTCCTATCGTTGCCTCCCTATGGGCAAGACTCGCGAGATCAAGAAGCGCATCAAGGCCGTCGGCAACATCCGCCGCATCACCAAAACGATGCAGATGATCGCCACCAGCAAATTCGCGCGCGCCCAGCAACTGGCCGTCGCGGGCAAGCCCTACAGCGAGGCCCTCTTCGAGCTCGTCGGCCAGCTCGCATCGGGCCTGGGTGATACGACCCATCCCCTCCTCCAGCCAGGCAGGCCCGGCGGCAAGGAGCTCTCCCTTGTCATCACCTCCGACCGCGGCCTCTGCGGCCCCTACAACGGCTCGGTCCTCCGCGCTTTCATGGCCATGCTCAAGGCCAACCCCAACGCGCGGCAGGGCTCCATCGACGCCATCGGCAAGAAGGGTGTCGGCTTCCTCAAGTTCGCCAACGTCAACGTCGCCCGCGTCCACACCCACTTCGGCGACAAGCCCACATATGACAAGGTTCGCGCTCTCGCCGAGGAATACACGCAGCGCTTCCTCAGCGGCGAGATCTCCTCTGTCCGCATCGTCTCCATGAAGTACATCTCCGCAGGCCGCCAGGCCCCGGCGGTCATGCAGCTCCTCCCCTTCCAGACGCCCGCTATCTCGAAGGCTCAGGCCAGTGCCCAGGCCAAGACGACCACGACGGAGCAGATCTACGAGTTCACCCCTTCAGCGGCCGAACTCCTGAACGATCTCCTCCCCGCCGCCGTCAAGAGCCTCCTCTTCCAGGCCTTTAACGACGCCATCGTCAGCGAGCACGTCGCACGAATGGTCGCGATGAAGGCCGCAACCGACAACGCTGGCAAGGCGGGCAAGAAGTACACCCGAATCTTCAACCGAGCCCGCCAAGCCCAGATCACCACCGAACTCACGGAAATCATCTCCGGCGCGGCCGCCCTCGAGTAGCCCGCACCCCCGTGGCAATTTGACCAGTTGGCATGTTCGCCATTTCATCATTTTGCATTTCCTGCCTTGCCAAGGCGGGTTTCGGTAGGTAGCCTTGTGCAAGGTGGTGGCCGTGCGAATCTCCGGGGTGACCCGGTCGCCTCAGCCCCACCCGAAGGATGCCCCGCATTGGTCGACGCGCGGATTGGAGAGCACGGCGAAGTCTCGGGCCATAGGTCCGAAGCTTGTCCCATTGCTGGCCTCTGCTGCGGCCTCCAATCATGCCACGCGAGGCACGTCCAAGGTGCCTGGTCGTTCTGGCCACTCCTTCCATGAGGACGCCAACGTTCCATCTCGCTACGCGATCAACGGCTCAGGCCCGACCTGTGGTCTCCTACCTCGCGCTCAACAAGGTCCTCCACCAGGTGGTCGGCCAAGCACGCGATCCGCGATCACACGCTTTCCCAATGATGTCCCAGTCCCGCATTGAGTCCGAGTCCAGCGCCGCCCTTGTCGGCAGCGCCAGTCAGAGTTGAAGGTGTCCGGCCCTTGGCGGTCTTCCGCCTTGTCTGGACGAAAGGAGTTGTAGCGAACGTATGGGTCGATTCAGCCGTGATCAGGGTCCGATGGTGCAGCGCACGCGGGTCAACCACATGATCCGCATCACCCCCGTCCGGGTCATTGGCCCGGAGGATGAGATGTTGGGCGTCCTGGAGACCAACCAGGCCATGCAGAAGGCGATGGAGCTGGGAATGGATCTCGTTGAGATCTCTCCCGAGGCTCGTCCGCCGGTCTGCAAGATCATGGACTATGGCAAGTACAAGTACGAACTAAGCCAGAAGCAGCGCAAGCAGCGTGCCGCCTCCAAGTCCACGGAGATGAAGGAACTGCGTCTTGGCCGCTCGGTCAAGATCGACGAGCACGACATCCAGATCCGCGTTGACCAGGCGCGGCGGTTCCTGATGGCTGGCCACAAGGTCATGTTCACACAGCGCTTCAAGGGCCGCGAGATCGCCCATCGCGAGCTTGGCCTGGACAACCTCAAGCTCTGCTTCACGAGCCTGCAGGACATCTGCAAGCTCGAGCAGCCGCCACGCTGGTTCGGCAAGCAGGCCTCGATCATCATCTCACCCGACAAGCCGCGCGTCGAGAGCCTCAAGCGCAAGCTCGATGCCGAGAAGGCCGCGAAGCTCGCCAAGGGCGAGAAGGTCGAGGAGGAGAAGTCCATCGAGGATCTCGAGAAGGAAATCGAGGCGCAGGTCGAGGCCGATGGTCCCGACGACGAGGGCGGTGGCGAAGAGGCCTGAATCTCGCAGACTCTGGAGAGATCCGCGTCTCCAAAGTGCACTCACCAACAACAAGAGCCCAGGGTCCCGCGACCCTGGGCTCCTTTGTTTCTGGGAGATCGTGGTCTGATGACTCCGCGATCAGATCGCGCGGATCAGCGCTTGGCGAGCAGGTCGCGGATCTCCGTCAGGAGCTTCTGATCCGTGGTCGGTCCGGCTGGCGGCGGGGCCGGTTGCTCGGCCTCGAAACGCTTGCGGGCCGTGTTGAAGGCCTTGACGACGATGAAGATGCAGATGGCAAGGATGATGAAGTTGATGAGGATCGTGACGAACGAGCCATACGCAAGCGTGGGCCCGACAGCCCGAGCCGCCTCCAGCGTCAGGTTCGGATCGGCCGCAATGGCCGCCCTTACTTTCTCGGTCAGGCCGATGTACTGGTTGGTGAAGTCAACGTTGCCGGGGATGGCAACGATGGGCATGATGACATCCTTGATCATCGAGTTCACGATGCCGCCGAAGGCGCCACCGATGATCACACCTACCGCAAGGTCCAGCACGTTCCCCCTGAGCGCAAACTCGCGGAACTCCTTCACGATTCCCATCTCGGTCTCCTTCCAACTGTATGGCACGGCGCTTCACTCGACGCCGCACCACGCGGTCATGAACACATCTCACGCCGCAGCCTTCCGGCAGCCGCAAAGATCCAACCTACCGCCACGCCCCAAGCCTCGCGTCTGAATGGCTCGGCGGGCCACTCTTGCGGTGGGACCGAGAATATACTCTCTCGTTCGTTCACACGCACACCGGGCCGCGCTTGCCGCCACCTTTCGGTCGCGGCGCCGGTCG
>JBBQGR010000316.1:0-3595 GCA_038323185.1 Phycisphaerales bacterium
GGGCCAGCATCCAGAACGTCTTCTCAACCATGATGCAGCTCAAGGTCGGCGTCGCAGGCCCCATCGAGAAGAAGGGCGCCATCGACTCCGAAGTCGCGGCCACCATTCGCATGTCCGGCGAAGTGGAGGGTTGGGTCGCACTCTGCTTCCCCATCGGCACCGCTCGCCGCTGCGTCGCGGCCCTCAGCGGCCAGGATGCGGAGCCAGCCTCCCCCGACTTCGCCGATGCGCTTGGTGAGATCGCCAACATGGTCTGCGGTGGCGCCAAAGTCCTCCTCGCCAACCACCAAGCCCTCATCTCCTGCCCCTCGGTCGTGCTCGGCTGGAAGCACGCCCCAGCGCCCGGCCAGGAAACAGTCATCATCCCGTGCTCAACCGCCTTCGGCGATCTGAGCATCGTCTTCTCGATCCAGAGCTCAAAGGCGGGCGGATCAAAGCGAGCGGCATGACGCTGGTGTGACATTCAAAGATAAAGTAATACAAAGCAATACAAATTATCATAAACCGCCAGACAGCCAGAGTTAATGATACCCAAACCTTCCCCGGAGCTCCGCACGATGCGAATCCTTCTGGTCGACGATTCAAGGACAATGCGCAACATCCAGAAGGTGGTGCTGGCGCAGCTCGGCTACACCGACCTCATCGAAGCCGTCGATGGGCAGGACGCGCTGCTCAAGGCAACCAGCGAGCGCCCCGGACTCATGCTCGTGGATTGGAACATGCCCAACATGGACGGCGTCACCTTCGTCCGCGCCTGGCGACAGACCGACCGCGCCACACCCATCATCATGGTGACAACCGAGGCCGAGCGCAGCCGCGTCATCGAGGCCATCAAGGCTGGCGTCAATAACTACGTCGTCAAGCCCTTCACGCCCGAAATGCTCCGGTCCCGCATCGAGGACACGATCCGCCGCATCCGGCCAACTTCCGCCGCAGCGTAACGGCACGGGTGTTTTGCCCCCCTCCCTCCGCCATCCAGAGCCATTACACTTGCGCCATGGCTTCCCTACCTCTTATGCCCGCCCTGACCGGTGCTGCGCTCCTCGCCGCGTCGCTAGCGATGTGGTCACACCTCGTCCAGCCCACGGACCCCCAGCCCGCCCAGACCCCTGAGATTCCTCCCAGCGCCGAGCCCGCCAATCCAGCCCGATCCACCGAGCGCCCGATCCAGGTCGGTGGCGAGGTCGAGCTGGAAATGAAGGACGGTCGCAGGGTCAGCGGAATCCTGATCGAGCAGACGTCGACGCGCGTCACGATCGCCATCGGCGGCCTCGCCACGCCCTTTGATCTCGCCGGCGTCGCTCGCCTGAAGGCCATCCCCACCGTTGAGGAACGCTACGACCTTCTCCGGCGCGCCATCCCCGATGACGATGTCGACACGCTCCTCCAGCTCGCCGAATGGCTCCGCGCCAAGGGCCGCCTCGCCCTCGCCCTGACCGAGGTCGACCGCGCACTCAAGGCCGATCCCGACAGCCAGCAGGCCCGCGACCTGCGCGTCATCATCATCGAGCAGTCCAAGCTGCAGCACGTCAAGCCCGCCCCCGGCGATCAGCGTGTGCCCGTCGCACGCCCCGTACGCCGCGAGTTTCCGCTGCTGGACGACGCCCAGATCAACCTCATGCGCGTCCTCGAGGTCGATCTCAAGGACCCGCCCCGCATGAACATCCGCCAGGAAACGGTCCGCCGCTTCCTCGACGCATACGCCGGGCGCGAGGCCAAGGACCTTGGCAAGGTCCCCATCACGCCCGAAGGCCGCGACGTCTTCCTCCGCAAGACGCCCGCCGAAGTCCTCGCCTGGTTGTTCGAGCTGCGCGCCCGCGAGTTCTACGGCGAGGTCCAGATCATGGACGACCCAAAGGCCATGCGACTCTTCCGCGACAGCGTCCATCGCAACTGGCTCGTGAACTCCTGCGCCACCACCCGCTGCCACGGCGGCGAGGAAGCCGGTCGCCTCTGGCTCCACAATCGCCAACCCAACTCCAAGGCTTCGGTCTACACCAACTTCCTGATCATGGACCGCTTCCGCCTGGACGACGGCCGCCCGCTCATTTCCTACGACTCTCCCGCCGACTCAATCCTGCTCGAGTACGGCCTGCCAGTCAAGGACTCAGTCCGCAAGCACCCAGAAATCCAGGGCTTGGGCAAGGGTCGCTGGCAACCCGTCTTCAGCGGCAGAGACGACGAACGCTACAAGGCCGCCATCGAGTGGATCCGCTCGATGTACCGCCCGCGCCCCGACTACCCCGTGGATTTCGTCGCCCCCGTCCCCGGCGGGGTTCCGGCCGTCCACGCCGCGCCGCGCGTCGCGCCCAAGGATGTCGAAGATGGCAGCGAAGAGGATAAGCCCGTGGCGAATCCCACCCCAACGCCTCCCGGCTCACCCCGGTAGGACTTTGTACATGCCCGCCACGCCTTCCCCGCGCGAGCCATGAACGAGTCTGATACACTTCACTTGGTCGTCGCTGGACGGCGACATGACGAACCCGCGGACTCTTTCCAGGACTTCTCTCGTGCCGCCAGCACGCGAGCGGGAGTGAGCATCGGCCCGCGGATGTGCTGCACCTTCCAAGGGCTGAAATTCATGACAGGTACCACGCTTCTTCGTTCCAACCTCACCAATCGCCAGACCTCTCGCCACGCCTCTCGCCAAGCCTGGGTCTCGCCCTCGCTGCGCCGCGGCATGTCGGTGGTCCTCTGCCTCTCGATGCTGGCCGGCGTTGCCGCGGGCCTTGGTGCCTGCGATCGCCGCAGCGAAGCAGGCCGCGGCGTCGAAGAGAGCGGCACCGACCTCGTCGCCATGACCGGCGGCGCACCCGTCGCGCCGACCCAGGATCACGCGACCGCCACCTACAACCGCGTTCTCGCTAAGGCCACCGCCGCCGCCAACGCATCCGGCCTCCAGGGCGAGCAAGCCGCGGCGTCGCTCCTCGCCGCTCAGAGCCAGCTCGGCCTCGCCGAAGGTCCCGCGGCAGAAGCCCAGGCCAGCGAGCGCCGCGCCCGCAACATGATGCGCGAGATCGAGGCCGCCCTCTCGGTCTGGTCGCTCAAGCAGGCCACCGCCGAAGCCGCCGACGCGTTCGACGCGTCCTCGCAGATCGCCGAGATCAGCAAGAGCCGCGCCACCAAGGAATCCGAGGCCAACGCCCAGCGCCAGCGCCGCGGCGTCCTCGCCAACCAGCTCGATGACAACCGCGCCCAGGCCAAGGTCAAGATTAATTCCGCCGATGCCCTCGGCGCGGAATACACCAAGCTGATGGAAGGTACCAGCACGATCTCCGCTCGCGAAGCGGCCCCGATCGTCGCGGCCGCCAACGTCAAGCGCCGCGCAGGCGATGTCGTCCGCCTCGAAGGCCTCCGCATCCAGGCGCTCGCCGATCAGCTCGAGCCCCCGGTCGCCGAGATCGAAGCCATCATCTCCCAGCTCGAGAACCAGCGCAATGACCTCGACGAGATCGAGGCTCGCCTTGCCCAGCGCGCCTCCGACTCCCAGAAGGAAGCGCAAGATTCTCGCGCGTCCGCCGCCGTCGCTGGCAGCGATCTCAGCAAGCTCGTAGCCGCCCTCGCTCAGTTCCGCCAGACCGAGATCGCCCCGAAG
>JBBQGR010000317.1:0-3573 GCA_038323185.1 Phycisphaerales bacterium
ACGCGCTCGACCTCACCGGCGATCTCGACGGCGCCATCGCCGCCTACACCGCCGTAAAGGCCGAATCTCCCGACGACATCCCGGTCCTCAACAACCTCGCCTACGCGCTTGTGCGCAAGCGCGAGCGGCTGCCCGAAGCAGTCGAGATGGCCACGCGCGTCGTCGAACTCTCAAAGGCCCAGGCCTCCGAAATGCGCGCCAACTACATGGACACGCTCGCGCAGGCTCAGCTCGCCGCGGGCAAGCCCGCCGAAGCGCTCGCGACATTCAACACCGCACTCACGCTCATCCCGATGATGCCCGACCTGCTCCTGGGCAGCGCTGAGTGCCACCTCGCACTTGGTGACAAAGAGAAAGCCAAGGAGTCGCTCGCGCGGCTCGGCACACTCAGAGCACCACTCCCGCCGCCGCTGCAAGCAAGAGCCGAGAAGGCCAACGCCGCGGCCAAGTAAGTGCCACGATCACTCGGGCTTTGCGGAATACGATTCAGATGAACCCGCGCATAGTCTATATCCGAATCCGACGCCGAAGGCGTCATCGTTTGTAGCCGGTGGTGAAGAAGGCTTTGAGACGCCACCACCGGAAAGGACAAGGATGATCATTCAACCCTGAAAGAGTTGTCGTGTGCCGCGATTTGCAACAGTTGGACAACCCCTTTGAAGGTTGCAAATCAGGTGCAACGCAATCCGGGGGTGTCGTCGCTTCGCTTTTCCACACCCCGGCTATGAACGGCCAGGCCTTCAGCCTGAAGCACCGATGGCGTATCTGACTTGCTTTCGGGCTCTGCCAAATAGTCGTGGTCGCGGCCTCGCCGACTGGCCCGATCACGGGCTTGATCACGCGTCCCGGAAACGCAAACCACGACTACCCGCTGAACTCGGGTGATGATGGCACGCCAAAGAGCACACAAAAGAAAAAGGGCGAGGACATCTGTCCTCGCCCTTTTCATTTTTGCTTCCAGTCGCGTCGGCTCGATCAGATCACGCAGAGGAATGCGCCATCAGAGCGAGCCGCCGACTCAACCGAACTCAACTTAGCGAGCCGCGCGGCGGCGGATCGCGAGCAGGCCAAGGCTGGCCATGCCCATCGCAGCGCCGGTGGGGAGGGGGATGATGGTCAAGAGCGACTGGTTACGCTCGCCATCATCAGCGCGGCCGTTATTGTTCGAGTCGGTGAAGAGGTTAACTGCCATCACGCTCGAAACAAAGCCGCTGGGGACCGCGATGCCCGCGAGTGCGGTCGCCGTGGCGAGGTCTGCTGCGTTCAGCCCGTTGGGATTCGAGTTGTCGACCAACTCGCCCTCAATCGCCCAGATCGCGTGCTGGAGGATCGCCGCCGCGTTAAGGCGAGCCCCGCTGCCGTCCACGTAGTCGTAGGTGAAGCCAGTAATCGCGCCACCGGTGCGGAACTGAGTGTAGAGATAGGCAGTCTTGAGATCGATGGGGTCGGGGTTACCGCCGCTCTGGCCGCCGAGATCGGCACCGGCGTCGATCGTGAAGCTGTAGTTGCCCTGCCCGACAGTCTCACTGCGCTCGATGCAGAAGGTCTGGAAGGAGCCAAGAACATCGCTGAACATCCCGGTGCGACCGGCAAATCCAACGGACGGGGTCGCGCGGAACTCACCGCCAGCGCCAGTCTGGTTCGGAGCGAAAGCGATCGACACCGTGGCCGCGGCGGACACAGCAGCCGTTCCGGCGAGCGACATCATGGCGACAGACAACATAAAACCGTTCATGCAGAACCTCCATCCATAAGTGGACGACCTCTCACTCTTCGCGGCGTCGGCACGAGCCGACTCCGCTTCTCCGGTTTCGCCCCGCTCGGGGCTCTGCCGGATGATTCGATGGCTATCTCCCAGCCAGATTGAACCAAGAAGCCCGGGGCGGCTATCGCCGTCTCGACCTCATCGCTGAACATGTGGTATGAATCCCACTCCGTCTGAAACACGGTGTACCGGAACTCCACCAATGAGACCCCCAGCTTAGAGAAAGAGTCCTATCGAATCAAGGTACCTGTTCAGGCACTACTCCAATCTTTACACACCGCACAGGCCGCAAGGGATCAAGTGTTCCGATAACCGTCGGGAAGCTCTTGCTGTCGCGGTGCAGAGAAGTAGCAGCAAGGCGGAACACGCGAAAGGGCGGGACTCGCTTCTGAAGTCGCGGCCTCGGGCAACGTCTGGGACGTCGACCGAACAACAACGGGTGAGGACTTGCGTCCTCACCCGTTTGGATCAGGGAGTGGTCACACCACGTGCACGCGACTTAGCGAGCGCCGCGGCGGCGAATCGCGAGCAGGCCAAGGCTGGCCATGCCCATCGCAGCGCCGGTGGGGAGCGGGATCATCACGACAAGTTCGACCGCCAGATCGTTGAAGTCGCTGTCGCCGCCAAGGCGGTCCTCGAAGAAGACCATGTAGGTGCGCTGGGCGAGGGTCGAGCCCTGGATGAGAAAGGTGATCATGCGATCCTCGCCGCTGTTGCTGTTGTCTGAGGCGCGCGAGGTCAGGATGTTGCCGGTGCCGTCGCTGTTGTTAGCGCGGATCCAGCGGAAGTCGCCGCCGGGGATCAGGTTGAACGTGGCGCTAGCGGTCTGGTTGAAGCCGTTGACGTTGGTGAAGAGGCTTGGTGCGCCGATGGTGGGGCCGGTGTTGTAGCGGTAGCTGAAGTATTGGTTCGCACCAGCGAACTTCGCCGCGGCCGAGGAGACCACGGTGCCGTCGCGCCAGACCTGATCAACGCCGGTCGCGTCGCCCAGGTGCATGCCGCTGCCGACATCGCTCGCGGACGCGCCGCTAAAGTCATGGATGCGGGTTGCGGTGAAGCCGTTGCTCGCGAAGCTGAGCGTGCCCTGGATCGAGCCGGAGACGTTCAAAACGGTGCCCGCGACGGATTCGTCGGTGTTGCCATACACGCGGTTGAGAATCTGGACGACGCTCATAGAGCCCATGCCCCCCTCGTTGCTGGGCGTGCCGGTCAAGGCACCATTGATCGCGCCGCCGAGGTCGGCCGAGATCGCGCTGCCCACGTTGACGTTGGTAAAGCCAGCGTTTGCAACGCCTGTTGCGCCTGCCACTGCGATCGTGCTGATCGCGGCCAGTGTCATGGTTGTCATCTTGATCTTCATCTCTCAACTCCTCTGGCCCGGCGCCTGCCGGACCGAAACACACCCGGCCCGCCCGCAGGCGTCCGGTGACATCCGAACGAACCCGCACACGCGGGTTTCTCTGCACTGAGCTCGCGCGAGATCGGCGGCGACAAGCCGCAACGAACCACGCGAACTCAGAGGCCATCTATAAGGCCAATCCAGCACTGTGGGCTTTCGCCCTTTCAGGCCATCTCGAACGAGCGGCGCCGTCGCCGCGCAACTCTTCGCTTTCAAGTTAGCTCCGGACGCCGCGTCTTCCACTATTGCGGGTAATTGGCGGCACAGTCGGCGCGATAGCTACGTGAGGACGCTGTGGGCAGGGCCGGTAACGGAGGGAAGCGAGGCAGCGATGCAGCGAGGCAGGGGGCGAGGTGAGGCACTCAGTCAAGCAGGCGTGAGGATAAGCAGCGAGGCAACGGGAAGAAGC
>JBBQGR010000318.1:0-3572 GCA_038323185.1 Phycisphaerales bacterium
CGAGGCTTGGCTTGGCCGCGGCGATGGCTTCTTCGGAGAGGCCCGCCTTCGCCGCGGACTGCGGGAAGGTTGCGAGGGCGCGTCGCGCGGCGGTGCGGTACGCGAACATCAGCTCGTCGGTCTGCATTTGGATCACAAATCCAAGCGACTTTGGCCCGAATGCCTGGCGCTCTTCCGGGGTCAGGTCGGGCTTGATGCCCAGGCGCGCGTCGATGTACTGCTGCAGCACCTTCGACGTTGAGAAGCGCGCGACAGGCTCTGTGATGTATCCCTTCGTGCGCAGGTCGGTGGTGAGGGCGGAGGGCGCGGCGGGCGGGAAGATGGGGCGCAGGACCTTGAGCTCTTCCTGGAGCTGCGGCATCGGCTGGTTAAAGTTGACGCGCTCGAAGAAGCCAGCCTCGATCAGCTCGACGATGTCGAGGTTATTCGCCGCCAGGCGCTCGAACGTGAGTTCGCGGTCGTTGAGGTATGGCTTGATCTTCTCGAAGAGGTTCTTGTCGATGGTGGGCGTGGCGCGCAGGGCCGCGAGCTCCATCGGCTCGCTCAGCGCGAGCACGTTGCCTTGCACATCGCGCTTCACGATCGACTCGAAGGGAACATCGGGGAGCGCCTCGCGCACAGGCTTGGCCGGGCGCGGCATCGGCTGCGCCACGAGCGGCTGGCCGGTGGGTCGCGGCGCGGGCGGCGGCGTGGCGGGGCGCGCGGGGATCGGGATCGAGGGCGGCGCGAGAGGGATGTGGTCGGTGGGTCCGGGATTCTTTGCGGGCGGAGGCGTCACGACCTGGGCGCTTGCGCCGCCGGAGGCAAGGCCGATGACCGCCGCGAGGCTGATGGCGGTCGCGAGGCCGGAGACGGTTGCAAGACGCCGCGATTCTGAACGCGTGGGAGAAGCGATGGACATTGGAAGGATCCCTTTCGTACGGAGCTTGTGTGAGCGGCATCGGCCGGTGGCCCGGCCGCTCCCGCACCGTCTGTTACGCATGATTATCGCCATGGTTCGGGGGTGGCGAGAGTCCAGCCTCGCGAATCGAGCGGATTCGCGGGATTGAGAGCGCCCGAGCGGGGTCCGAACGCGGGCAAAGGCCGGGTGCTGCGCAGGGTAGCGACCGTGCCAGGTCAGGTGCAAGATCAAGAAGGCTCGGGCAAACGCGTCTCGAGCGAGACGAGCGCGGGAATGGGCGGACATGTCAGGCGCAGGCGCGTTCTGGCGAAGCTGCGAAGGTCAAGATTCAGCCGCGCGAGGACGTGCGCGACGATCTCGTGATAGTTGTGCAGGTCGGGCGTGAGGAGATCGATCCGGTCGCCCGTGTTGAACTCGACCTCTGGGAGGAGCGGCAACTCGGGCGGCGGACCATCGTCCGCGCCGCTGGGTCTGGTGGGCAACTGCTCGTACACCTTCGGGGTCAGTTCGAGATTCCAGTTGAGGTCCGTATGGAAGAAGACATCGTGGAATAAGGATTTCGGCGGGCGTGCCGAGGGTGCAGAAGATTCGGCCATGGGTGTCGTCGCCGACACGGTGTGACGCGGCGTGGCCGCGGTTTACCCAGCCCGTGAGGCAGGTGAGGGCGGCGGTGTTGCCGATGGCGCCGGGCTGGAGCTCGATGCGCCAGGTGCCAGCGCGCCCTCGCGCGAGCTGGACGGGCGGCAATGGGGTTGAGCAGAATTCGCTGAGCAGCGGGGCCGCGTCGGCGGGATCGGCACCGGTTGGCGAATCGCTCAGTGGGCCGACGCCCGCGGCGTCTTTGCTTTCCCAGTTTGCACCAGTGCGGCGCACGAGCGCGATGGACCAGCGCGTGTCGGGGCGCAGCCGCTTGAAATCAACGAGGCCCGCAACCACGGCGTGAACTGTGGACGCAGTGGAGCGGTTGGACGCTGATTCCTGAGGTTGGAAATCTCAGCGACGCTTCGTTCGGGCAACCGCAGGGTCTGTCGGGTGATGAGACGACGGTGGTCGGTTGCGCCAGCAGCGGGAGCCTGAGGCGTGCTTTCGCGCGGGAGACGGTGAACGGCGTGGTTGATCTGACGCCGACCTTCGGCCCGACGAACGAGGCGGTAGCGGTTTCTGGTGATGGCGTCGTCGTGGTGGGGAACACGGACTACAACGTGACGCCCGACGGGCGCGGCTTTGTGGTGATCGGCGGCGCTGCGGTGCTGTTTGCGCCCGACGCTTGGTCCAAGGGCATCTAGGTGAATGAGGCTGGGACGCTGGTGCTAGCCTTTGAAGAGATCGCGGTCTTCCCGTTCGTCGACAAAGCCATCTACACCGTGGACCGCTCGGCGGGCATGGTCACGAAGCTTCGCTCTCTGGATGTGTCGGTGGGCGCCGAGGAGATCTGGCCGCGAGACTTCTTGGAGGTTGGCTCGGTCGCGGTGGGGCAGATGGCAATTGACTTCTTCACGACAACCGCATGGATTTGGACTCCGGATCGTAGTTCGGAGCCGTTCGCGAACTTTGTGGCGTCGAAGGGGATCACGATCGGGGCGCGGTTCGTCTCGCTGAGCGAGATCACGAGCGTGTCGAGCGACGGCAAGGTCTTCGCGGGCGTCGAGCGCGTGGCTTCGTTCGGAACCCGTTTGTTCTACGTCCATACTCGCGTGGGCTGCAACTACGATTTCAACCACAATGAGAACGTCGATCTGAACGACGGGCAGCTCATGGCGCAGGTCTTCGTCGGGCTGGTAACGCCCGAGGCCGACTGGCTGAGCGGCGATTTGAACGGCCACGAGAACGCGGACCTAACGGATGCCCAGATCTTGGCCCAGTTCGTGGTCTTGGGCACGTGCTCACTTTAGGGAAACACACCGATTGGTGGGAAGATTTCTGCTGGCGGTTTGCACTCCAAGTAGATCCGGGGTATACTGAATCGATGAAACTGATTCCCTGCGGGGAGATGAACCCCCTCCTGGGGCTCTGGATGCTTACGTGTCCGGGGCCCCTTCTCTTTTTTGAGTTGGTTGGGGAAGACGCGAGGCAGCGAGGCGGCGAAGAAGCGAAGCGGCGAAGAAGAGGCGGGGCTGCGGTGGCGTTGGGAACGCACGAGTGGGGACTTTGAAATTGTCGTGAGTGTTGCGCGCGGCCTTTGTGGGTGCTTGCTGCTGGGCTTGGCGCGCTGCGTTGGCCGATACAACGTGTGCTCGCTGTGGATGCGCGCGCGTTGGCGCGTGATGAAGCGGCGCGGTGCGACTGCGCGTAGGCGGTTGCCTTTGGTGCGGCGGGCAACATGCCGTGACATGTCCTGACACGTCCTGACACGGTTCGGAGGTTGCGGGTTGATTACGTATGTGATGGTGACGCGGAATCGCGCGGAGCGGCTGGGCCGAACTTTGGCCGCGATTGGTGAGTTGCCGGCACACGAGGCCGAGGTTGTTGTCGTTGACAATGGCTCGCGGGAGCGGCGCGTGCTGGCGCGGCGGCTTCGCAATGGCATCGGCGTGCGATCGGTGGCGCTTGGCTGGAACGCTGGCGCGGCGGGCCGCACGGCTGGAGTTGAGGCGAGCGATCCGTCGCGGCCGTGGATCGTGATGCTCGATGATGACAGCGCGCCGGTGGATGATGGATTCGCGCGCGTGCT
>JBBQGR010000319.1:0-3572 GCA_038323185.1 Phycisphaerales bacterium
CGCCGCGAGCCGCGCGAGGTTCGGCATGCTCGCCGCCTCCAGAGGCGTGCGATTCCCAAGCTGTTCCATCGGCAGGTCCGCCGCGCCGTCGGGGATGATGATCACGTACTTCACACCCATCAGCGTACCCGCGTGCAGGCCGCCGCGTCGTACTACGCTTGCGACCACTCCGCTCCGCAGCCGCCCAACCGCAAGGAACCGCCCATGGCCACGCCCAAGTTTGACCCTTCCGCCGCCGCACAGCCGGGCTCTGGAATCTTCGGCCTCCCTTCCACCAAGAAGGACGCGCGAGTCGTGCTGATCCCCGTCCCCTTCGACGCCACCACCTCCTACCGCGGCGGCACGATGTACGGCCCCACCACCATCTTCAACGCCTCCATGCAGGTTGATCTTTTCGACCGTCGGCTCGGCCGCGTCTATGAGCAGGGCATCTTCATGCTCGATGAGGTCGTGCGAATCCAGGAGCTCTGCCAGGAGGCCACGAAGCTCGGCGAGGCCATCCTCGAGAACGGCGGCCCCGAAGAAGGAAATGAGGAAGACCTCAAGGACCTCGCCGAGATCAACAAGATCTGCGAAGAGGTCAATCGCTACGTCAAGGCCGAGGCCGCGAAGGTCCTGCGCGATGGCAAGATCCCCGGCATCGTCGGCGGCGAGCACTCCGTCCCATTCGGCGCCATCGAGGCCAGCGCCGAGAAGCACGGCGAGATCGGCATCCTGCACATCGACGCCCACATGGACCTGCGCCCCGAGTTCGAGGGATTCAGGTGGTCGCACGCCTCCATCATGCACAACGTCCTCACGCGAATCCCCGGCGTCAAGAAGATCGTCCAGGTCGGCATCCGCGACTTCGGCGAGAACGAGCTCGACTTCGCAGAGTCCCAGGGCAACCGCGTCGTCACGCACTTTGATGATGCCAACGCCGAACGCATGATGAACGGCGAGACCTGGCCCGCCCTCTGCAAGGAGTTCATCGCCGCCCTCCCTCAAAAGGTCTACATCTCCCTCGACATTGACGGCCTGGACCCATCACTCTGCCCCAACACCGGAACACCCGTCCCCGGCGGTCTCTCGTTCCATCAGGTCTCGATGCTCATCGAGACGCTCAAGAACTCGGGCAAGACCATCGTCGGCTTTGATCTCGTCGAAGTCGCGCCCGGCAGCGACCCCGCCTCAGACTGGGACGGCAACGTCGGCGCACGAGTTCTTTACAAGCTCTGCGGCGTTGTACAGGGAGGACAGAAGTAGTCGAGTGGTCAAGTGCCCTCGATGTTCGATGGCATCTCTCTTCGCCCGCGCTTCATCGACTCTGTCTTCCTCTGCGTTCTCTATTCCTCCGACCCGGGTGCCCAGTGCCTCTCGCACCTCAGTACGGGTCAATCCACGTGCCGCCCGTGATGCCAAGCCCCATTCGCGTCAGTTCAATCGCGCCGGTCATCACTCCGCCCCACACATAGCGCGACCCGGCTATGAACAGCAGCGCGAAGGCCACAAGGCCGATCACCGCGCCGCGTTCACCCTCGAACAGCCGCCGATACGCAGGCACAAAGTTTCCCAGGATCGTCGAGCCATCCAGCGGCGGCAGCGGAAGCAAGTTGAACACAAACCCCATCAGATTGATCATCACGCCCGCCCACAGGAACGTGTGCACGTTCTGCAGGTACGGATCAGGCACACCCACCGCGTAGGTCACCCACAGCACATCCAGCACCAGGCACAGCGTCATCAGAATCAGATTGACCGCGGGCCCCGCAAACGAAACCTTCGCGTCGTCGTAACGCCCACGGAAGTTGGCCGGTTGCACCGGCATCAGCCCCCACGTGAAGCCGAAGATCGCGAACATCAGCCACGCCATCGGCGGGATGTGCACGCGCGGGTCGAGTGTCATGTGCCCCATGTGGATCGGGATGTCATCGCCGCAGCGGATCGCCATCCAGCCGTGCCCGAGCTCGTGCAGCGTGATCGAAACAATCACCCACACAATCCACGAGATCGTAAAGACCGGGCTGACCGCCCACCAATTCGCCAGCCACCATTCCATCGCGGGCCCTTCTTGGAAAGTGGTCAGAAGATAAAGTGGTCAAGTGGCAGAGTGATCAAGTGAAAGAAGCGGATCTTCAGTCCCGGACCACTCGACCGCTTCTGTCTTCCCTAGTGCCCAGTGCCCAGTGCCTAGCGCCTTCCTTTTCAGCCATTCCGCTTCGCGAAATCCTGGATGAACTGCGCCAGCGCCACGCATCCATCGCGCGGGAACGCGTTGTACGTGCTCGCCCGGATGCCGCCGGTCGCGCGGTGGCCCTTCATCGAGTCCATCCCGTGCTTCCCCGCCTCCTTGATGAACTGCTCGTCCAGCGCCTCGGCGTTCTTGACGCTGGGCGCGACGCGGAACGTGATGTTCATCAGGCTGCGGCTGCCCGGATGCGCGTGCCCCTGGTAGAACGCGCTGCACTCATCGAGCGCGCCATAGATCAGGCCCGCCTTCTCCATGTTGCGCTTGTGGATCTCCGCCAATCCCCCCTGCGCCAAGATCCACTTGAAGACCAGCCCGCTCAGATAGATCGCAAACGCTGGCGGCGTGTTGTGCCGGCTCCCGTCCTTCGCGTGCGTCTCGTACTTCAGCATCAGCGGCAGCTTGCGCGCCGGCTTCAGCAGGTCCTCGCGGATGATCGTCAGCGTCGTCCCCGCGATGCCCACGTTTTTCTGCGCACCCGCGTAGATCAGCCCGAACTTGCTCACGTCCACCGGGCGGCTGTACATGTCGCTCGACATGTCGCATACCAGCGGCACATCAGCCCCGGGCATCTTCGGATACCGGAACGCGCCGTCCGCATGACGCCACTGCGTCCCGTAGATCGTGTTGTTCGAGCACATGTGCACATAGACAGGCTTGTCCTTGTACACCACCTGCTCATCGCTCGGGCACAGCGTGTGCTTGCCAGCGCGCCCGTCCCAGGCCTCATAGCACTTGCTCGAATAGACCTTCGTCTCTTCCCACGTCTTCTCGGTCCAGTACCCCGTCGTCAGGAACGCCGCCACACCTTCATCGGGCAGGATGTTCGCAGGAACCATGAAGTTCTGGCTCGTCGCCCCGCCCGTCAGGAACAGGATCTTGTAGTTGGCCGGGATATTCGCGATCTTGCGGCAGTTCTCCTCCGCATCCGCGAGCACCTTGTCGAACACCTTGCCGCGGTGGCTGTGCTCCATGATCCCAACGCCCGAACCATCAATGTTCCACAGGTCCGCCTGAGCCTCCCGGATCACCTCCTCTGGAAGGCACCCAGGCCCAGCAGAAAAGTTGAAAATGCGCCCACTCGCAGTCTGCTTGACGGCGGCGGCTCCCATCGACGGTGCGGCGGCGGTAGTCATGGCTGGAGTGTAGCGATGCAGCGACGAAGCGAGGCAGCCATGAAGTGAAAAGGCCAAGCGCAAACACCATGCGAAGTATGGCCTCCCTCGTCTGGTGCGTGTACAGGCTGGGCCCCGCCTGGCACAACGGCTCCCTCGCAGCCTCCCCGCCCCCCTTCCCCCTGCCTCGCTGACTCGCTCCCCCCTATCCCTTCACACAAGTCCCCGCC
>JBBQGR010000320.1:0-3560 GCA_038323185.1 Phycisphaerales bacterium
GTTCAGGGGTACATGGACGACGCGATCACTCGGATCCTTCGCACGCTACCGAGGCTGGAGAACGCCGATCCTGCCTCGGTTGGCGATGTGTATGTGACGCTGGGTGAGGCCTATGTCATGTCGGGTTCCGCTTCGGAAGCCAGCCGCTCGCTGGCACGGGCGGATGCGCTCCTGCCGCCGGGACATGCTCGACGCGGGCTCGTGGCGCTCCTTCAGGGGGAGCTTGCGGAGGAGGACGGCGACACGAGCCGCGCCCGCGAGCGATACCTCGCGGTACTGGAGCTGGGCGAGCCCGGATCCGGAAACGTTCGCGCGCTGCTTGGCTTGGCCGAGGTCGAGAACCGGGCCGCGATGGACCAGGGCGTATCGGGCGTTCCCGAAGAGTCGCTGGCGCGATACGAGCAGCTCGTCGACATTCTCACGAAGTCAGAGGGTTTGGCACCGAGCAGCGCGCCACACGGGACGGGGCAGAAAGGCGAGCCCGATCATGGCGCACCTCACGAGAAGGACGCGGCCCACGCGGCGGAAGGGGCGCACGTTCCCATCGCCGATGGTCGCGAAGCGCTAAAGCCAGACGATCACGCCGCCACAAAGCCTCACGAAGGGGCCGACGCTCACGCGGCCCCGGCCCGTCCGAGGTTCATCGTTCCGGTGGCGGACGCCGCCACGATCGAGCGTGTCACGCGTAGCCTCCTCTCGCGCCATGGTGAGCAGTTCGAGAACGGGCGGTTCGACACTGCGCTGCGTTTCGCGAAGCTCGCCGAGCGCTTGCACTCGCCCGAGTCCATGCCGCGAGAGCTTGTGATGGCGATCGCGTCCGCGCGGCTTGAGCTCGCGCGCGAACTGCTCCGCTCGGCCTCGGGCGATGGCGGATTGCTGACGCTGGCCGCCGCCGATCCGGCAACGCAGCGCGAGGCCAAGATGCACCTTCTTGAGGCGGGCGATGCGTTCCGTCTGCACGCTTCGAAGGTGGCACAGTCCAACATAGCTGAGTATGCCGACTCGCTCTGGGCCGCGGCGGACTGCTTTGATCGCGCGGGCGATCTTGAGGAGTCGATCGCCGCGTTCCAGCAGTTTGCGGCGGATCTCTCCGCCGATCCGCGCCGACCCGAAGCGATCTTTCGACTTGCCGAGGCCCAGCAGGCGCGGGGCGAAATGCCGATCGCGATGCGCCTCTATCGCGAGCTGATCGCAGATCGTTCAGCGGGCGAGCGCGGCGGTGAGTTCGCGGACAACTCATACGTCCCCCTCGCGCGTGCCCTGCTCCTTGACGGTGACGCGGCGAATGACGCCGAGGGCGAGAGCCTGCTCCTGCGCGTGCTTGGTGGCGAGCTGGGCGGGACGGGCAGCACGATGTTTCGCGATGCGCTCTTTGAGCTTGGATCGCTCCTGTACCGCTCGGGACGCTACGCGCCGGCGATCGAGCGCCTCGAGGAGTACACGAAGCTCGTCGGAGCTGGCAGTCCGCGTGTGCCTGATGCGCGATTCATGCTTGCCGAAAGCTACCGCCTCTCCGCCGGTGAGCTGGCCAAGGACCTGAAGGATGCGATGCCCGACGCGGTACGTCGCCAGCGCGAGGGACTGCGCGGCTCGCGGCTGCGCATGGCCGCCGCGATGTACGATGAGGTCCGGCGCGAGCTCGAAGCGATCTCGAGGCGCACGGCCCTCCAGGACCTGCGTCTGCGCAACAGCTATCTGTACCTGGGCGACTGCGCCTTTGATGCTGGCGATTATGAGGCCGCGATCCGTCGCTACGAGGCCGCGAGAGAGCGATACCCGAAGGAGCCATCGTCGCTGCTGGCCATGACGCAGGTCGTGAGCGCGCTGCTCGCGCAGGGAGACCATCAGCGTGCCGCGCTCGCGAACGCGCGAGCACGCCGGTTCTATCAGT
This sequence comes from Phycisphaerales bacterium, assembly GCA_038323185.1. GTDB lineage: Bacteria > Planctomycetota > Phycisphaerae > Phycisphaerales > UBA1924 > JBBASU01. The sequence goes on from JBBQGR010000320.1 coordinate 1,892, forward strand.
CGCTGCCCGAATCGGCATGGGAAGATCCATCCCTGCCCATGAACCGCGCTGCGTGGGAGCGATGGCTTGATGCGCAGGATCGAATCACGCGCCACGCCATCGCGCAGGAGGCAGCATCACCCTAGATAGGCTCGACGCGATTTCGAGCGATCGCAAGCTACGAAGGCAAGATACGTAGAACACCCTCGGGACATGAGGGAGAGTGGAGGTCAGGATGACCGCACCCGCACCAGAAGCAGCAGCATCACTTCAACAACTGGATCCCGGTGCACACTCGCTCGCGCAGGCTGCGTCGGTCGTTCTCGCCTCCATCGCGGCCCAGAACGCGCTTCTCGTGGAGTTCGATGCAATCTCTACAACGCTGGCCGAGGCCGCGTCGATGGAGGATCCAACTCCACTCGAGAAGTTGCTGGCGATGCGACGCGCGCTGATCGACCAGCTGGAAATTGAGCTCGAGTCTTCGCGAGAAGAGCGTGACACCCTGGAGCTGCATCAAGCCAGCATGCCACCCGCGCTACGGACCCAGATCAATCAGAGCATCGCATCGCTCCGCGCCACGATCGCGGCCATCGCCAAGCGTGACGTGGCCGACGCCGATCGATTCAAGGAGATCCGCGACGCAGCCTCACGCGAGCTTGCCGAACTCGACGCTTCCAAACGCGCACTCCGCGGCTACGGAGGCGTGGCCGAGAGTGGGCCAGCCTTTCAGGATCAGAACGCGTGAAGACACCATCCCGCGACACCACAGTCTCCGGTGCCATCGGCTCCGCGTCCGCGACCAACGCGGCGGCGACCGATGTGATGTCGCCGCGCATCACTCCCTCGGACCTTGCCGAACTGATGGGCGCCTTCAACGAGGTCACGGCCCGGCTCGAGGCCTCGCACACGGCGCTTCGCGAGGAAGTCGCGCGCCTCACACGCGACCTGCGCGAGGCCAACGAGCAGCTGGAGCGATCGCGCCGTCTCGCGGCACTTGGCGAGATGGCCGCGGGCATTGCACACGAGGTGCGAAATCCGCTCGGTGGCGTGCGGCTCTATGCCAGGATGCTCGAAGAGGATCTCGCCGACCGACCAGCGCAGCGAGAGATCGCGGTTAAGATCCTGCGAGCGAGCAAGGCCGTGGAAGAGGTCGTGCGAGATGTCCTGACCTTCGCGCGAGAGCTTCGTGTGCGGTGCGAGCCGGTCGAGGTCTGGATGCTGCTCGATCGCGCGGTCGAGGACTGCCGTCACGACGGCGTCGCGGGTTGGAAGGGTGTCGAGGTCGTGCGCGAGGATCTCGCGCCGGGGCTTGTCGCGATGTGCGATGCGTCGCTCATGGGTCAGGCCCTGACGAACATCGTCCGCAACGCCTTCGAGGCGATGGCGGAGTCGCCCCCGCCGCCCGGTGGGCACAGCCTCGCGCTTCGTGCGACGCCGCCGGCTCGCGGCACGCGTGCGGCCCGCGCTGGCGTTGCAATCTCCATCATCGACACAGGGCCGGGCGTGAGCCCCGAGGTCGTCTCGCGCATGTTCAATCCATTCTTCACGACGCGCTCTTCGGGCACGGGCCTCGGGCTCGCGATCGTGCACCGGATCGTCGATGCGCACGCGGGACGTGTGAGCGTGCGCGCACGCGATGAAGGCCCCGGAACAGTCGTCGAGGTGTTCTTGCCCGATCGGTCGGTACGGG
>JBBQGR010000321.1:0-3552 GCA_038323185.1 Phycisphaerales bacterium
AGGGCTGGGACGCCGCGCACGAGGCGATGGTTCGCTGGGGCCGAGGCGCCAGCTACCATGAGTTCGAGCTCGCCCTCGGCGACCTCACCAACCTAGTAGTCGTCGACGGCTGGGCCCCGGAGATGGCCGAACACCTGGGCACGACGCTCGAGGAGGAACTGCTCCTCCGGTACTGGAAGGAGAAGCCTATTAACGTCCCGATCGGCTTTGCACGGCGCTCGCTCGACATCATCCTGAAGAAGCCCGCCGCGTCGGAGTGAACGCGTCGATCACCGTCGATCTGCTTCGATCTGCTCCTTGAGCCACCGGCCCGGAATCGCCGATGCACCCAGCAGGTTTGCAAGAGATCACGCCGCGGATTGGAGGAGCCACGCATGGACGCACGGTGCAATCGAACTAGACTCGGCGCAAGCCTGATCGGCGCGGCGGCCATGTCCCTGCTCGCCGCTACGGCCCCAACGCTCGCCAGAACGGATGATCCGCCGCCGGCCCCCGCGCAGGCGCCCGCCACCCAGCCCACACGCGATCCCGCGATGTCAAATCCCGGCGTCGACCGCATGTTGCTCGAGCAGTCGCGTTCTCGACTAAATACCGACCCCATCGATCCCATCGCGTCGCCTCGCGCCTCGCGCGCAATCCCGAGCGTGACGCCGCCAGCAAACTTGGTTGGAGGGGGCCAAGGGGGCGGGGCAGGAGGAAGCAGCGCCCTGCGGCCTGCGGCGGTCACCGCTGAAGGCGCCGTAACGGGCCTCATGCCCGGCCGCCTGTACCGCACTACCAGCGGCGAACTGATCTTCGCCGCCAACATGGCTTCCAAGCTGACCGCCAGCACAAGTCAATCAAGCAATGCGGGCGCCGAGACCGCTCTGGTCGATGAGCGAGCGTTCGTGCTCCTGCCAAACCAGACGCTCGCGCAGCTGAGCGGCGCGACCTCGAACATGGCCGATGGCCTGCCGCTGGTCGTTTCCGGGCAAGCTTTTTCATATCGCGGCACGGCCTATCTGCTGCCGCTGACCTTCTCGATCCGGCGGGCATCTGAGCCCGCCGCGTCCAAGCCTGCGGCGGGTGCAGACCCCGCCGCGCCGCAGACCTCTCCGGACGTAGCCACTTCCGGCGCGCCCGCGGCGGATCCGCGCGTCTCAGATCTGATCGCGCGCCTCGAGCAGAATCGCCAGCCACGCGCACTCGACGCTGCCATGGTCGGTGCCACCGAACCCGCGAACTCAACCTCCGCACCCGCCGCGCGTCCCGCGGGTGAGAGCGAGTTCACACCCAGCCTCCTGGGCGCACTCGCCCCGGAAGGCACGCTCGTCGTCCGGTCCCGCGCACGCCTTACGCGGCCCGGCTGGGCCGCGGGGCGGCTGGTCGTCGCGTTCGACAACGATCCCAGGAGCCCGGCGCGAGCGCCAATGCTCGTCATGCCCTCGCGCATGCTGGAGCAAGCCGAGTCGATGGCCGGGCAGCTCGGTGAAGATGCAACATTCCTGGTCAGCGGCCGCGTCACGATCCACGAGGGCCGCAACTACTTCCTGCCCATCCTCGTCCAGCGTCTACCGCGAGGCGACGTGCGACCGGGGCAGTAGTCCGCCCTCGCGAGGTTGCGTTACTTAGAACGCAGAGGACGCGCAGGAACTGGAGTCAAGGAAGACGGAGGAAAAAGAAAACATAGAGCAGGTAGCAGAAAAAACTAACAAGACTCCAAATCGTCTTGATATAGCATTCTAATTCTTCTCTGTATTACTTTGTACTCTTCTGTTTTCCTCCGCGTTCAAGCATCGCCACACCTCGATCGCATCGAGTGAGCCCGTCACGCCCGTCACGCCCGGCTCGTCAGGCTCTCGCTCTTGATCATCACGTCCAGCGCCTGGCAGACCACATCGATCTCGCGCTCCGTCAGGTCGTTGTGGAAGGGCAGCGCGAGCGTTCGCTGCGACACACGCTCCGCGATCGGGAACATCCCATCACGGAAGCCCATCTCGCGATAGAAGGGCTGGAGGTGGATGCAAGGGAAGTAGTCGCTGCTGCCGATGTCCTGACGCCGCAGGCCCGCGATCACGCGGTCGCGCTCCTCGGTTGAGTACGACGGCGCAAGGCGCACGACAAACACAAACCAGCTCATCACCGTCTCGGGATCGATGGTCGGCAGCACCAGCTCCGGATGGCCCGCGAGCCGGTCGATGTACATCATCGCAACGCGCTGGCGCTTCTTGATGATCTCATCGAGCCGGCGCATCTGCGCGATGCCAAGCGCCGCGTTGATCTCCGACATGCGATAGTTGTAACCCAGGCGCTCGTGACGCAGCCAGGAGCCCGTCGGAGCGCCGCCCACCGCGGGGCCAGTCGTCCCCGTCGTGCTGCCGGTCGTCATGCCCATCGAGCTGGTGTGGAGCAGCGGGCGGCCCTGGTTTCGCAGGCTGCGGCACATCTCCGCCAGCCGCTGATCGTCCGTCACGATCATGCCGCCCTCGCCCGTCGTGATCTGCTTGTTGGGATAGAAGCCAAAGACGCCCACGCGTCCGAAGTGGCCGCACGGCCGCCCGCGGTGCGTGGTGCCGAGCGCCTCGCAGCAATCCTCGATGAGCGGGATCTCGTGTCGTGCGGCGATCTGTGCGTACTGGTCCATGTACGCCGGATTGCCAAAAGTCTCGACGGCGAGAATGGCCTTGGTTCGCGGCGTGATCGCCGCGGCGAGCTGCTGCGGATCCATGTTCAGCGTGCGCGGGCAGATATCCACGAACTTGGGCGTCGCGCCCACAAAAAGGATGCAGTTGGAACTCGCGATGAACGAGAAGGGCGTCGTGATGACCTCGTCCCCCGGCCCGATGTTCAGCGATCGAAGGACGATGTCCAGCCCGCTCGTGCCCGAGTTGATGGCAACGCCATGGCGGCATCCTGCCCGGCTCGCAACCAGCGACTCGAACTGGTCGACCATCGGCCCCATCGAGAGCCTTCCGGAGCGCAGCGCCTTGAGCACCAGCGACTCCTCAAGCTCGGTGATGTCGGGGCGGGAAAGCGGGATTTCGGCATTACCCATGGCGGTAGTATCGGACGTTCGCGCTTACAAAGACAGAGGCGCGCGAAGGTTTTGTGCGCCTCGCTCAGCTTTGCTACCTCCTCCCTCGCGACCCGGGCCCGCCGAGCAACCTCGACCCGTGTTTCCACCGAACGCAATCCAGCAAGCGCACGCGATTCGATGCCGTTACATGGCCCCGGTGCCCTTGTCTTTGCCCGCGAAGAGGCGACGATATGGGACTATGCCCAATGCCGATCGTTTCGCCCATTCCTTCCGTCCGCTCCCTCCCCCACGCGCTGCACGGCTCGCGATGCTGCCGCTGCTCGCCGCACTTGCACTCCTCGGAGGACTGTCGGGATGCAATGGCTCGGGCCCCGCGGCGCCGCCGCCGGACACGGCCTCGGGCACCGTCGGCGAGCGCGTTCGCATCGTCCTCGATGGCGACGTCTCGGACTGGCCCATCGACTCCGCAGCGTGGATCGACGACCACTACCTCTACCTCCGCTTCACGATCCAAGACGAGCAGTTCACGCTCCAGA
>JBBQGR010000322.1:0-3537 GCA_038323185.1 Phycisphaerales bacterium
AGTGTACCGGGAATCGGGCGGCGGCGGGTCCGGGGTCGGGCACGGGCGGATCGTGGTAGTACAGTTCCGGCGAACACGGGTGGCGGGCAGGTGCCGCCTGCCCCAAGGCCGGATGGGGGCGAAACATTCGGGGTGGGTGTGCGTCTGTATCGGCGGGCGGCACATCGCGAGGCGGACTTCATGGACGAGGAAGCAACTGGTGGCTGAGACGATGCTCGCAACAGATGTCGATCAGGAAACGGGGGCGCACGCGCCCGGGTCTGGCTCGGGTCAACCGTCCCACGTAGACGTGCGCGGCCTGACCAAGCGCTTCGGCCCGGCCTTCGGCGGCATCCTTGCGGTAGACGGAGTCACCCTGAGCGTGCGTGCGGGCGAGGTGCTCGGATTTCTCGGGCCAAACGGCGCGGGCAAGAGCACGACGATGAAGATGCTGACGGGTTACCTGTCGCCCACGGCTGGCACGGCTCGGATCTGCGGCATTGACGTCACGCGCGATCCCATCGGCGCCAAGTCGCGGATCGGCTATCTGCCCGAGGGGGCACCGGCGTACGCGGACATGACGGCCTCGGGATTTCTGTCGTTCATCGCGAGCGTGCGCGGGTATCGCGGCGCTGAGAAAAAACGCCGCGTGGCGCTGGCGGTGGAGCGGACCAACCTCGGCGGCGTGCTGGCCCAGCCGATCGAGACCCTGAGCAAGGGCTTCAAGCGGCGTGTGGGCCTGGCGCAGGCGATCCTGCACGAGCCGGACGTGCTCATCATGGATGAGCCCACCGACGGGCTTGATCCAAACCAGAAGCACGAGGTGCGGAACCTGATCCGGCTGCTTGCGGGCGGGGGCGGGAACGGCGGCGGCCGCGCCATCATCCTTTCGACGCACATTCTGGAAGAGGTCGAGGCGGTCTGCACGCGGGCGGTGGTGATCGCGAAGGGGAAGATCGTTGCGGACGACACGCCGCAGGGCCTGGCGGCGCGGTCGCGGTACCATAATGCCGTGACGCTCACGATCACGGCGAACGCGGATGAAGTGGGGGATGGGGGGGCGGTCGCCGCGGCGTTGCGTGAGGTTGCGGGCGTTGCGTCGGTTGAGGGCCTGAGCGTGTCGCCTGTGGCACCCGTGGCACCTGTGACATCTGTCTCGCCAGGCGCGCGTGACATCACGGGCGTGCGCGTCGCGTGCACCGTGCTGCCCAGGGCGCACGCGTCGATCCAGGCTGAAGTCTCGCGGCTGCTGAAAGCCAAGGGGTGGCAGGTCGAATCGATGCGCGTCGAGGCTGGGCGGCTGGATGATGTCTTTCGTGACCTGACCGTGATCTGACCGTGACCTGACCGTCTCGTGATCGTGACCTGCTGATGGCTCGCTCGTCTCGTGCTTGTCGCGGCCTCTTTCGAATCCTTCTCGGAGCAACGTTGCATGTTTCGCGGCACATGGCCCGTCTTCCGGCGTGAACTCGCGGGCTACTTCGGCACGCCGGTGGCCTTCATCTTCATCGTGATCTTCCTCGTCCTCGCCGGTGTCTTCACCTTCCAGATCGGCGGCTTTTATGAGCGCGGCCAGGCAGACCTGCGCCCCTTCTTTGACTTCCATCCGTGGCTCTACCTGTGCCTCATTCCCGCGCTCGCGATGCGCCTCTGGGCCGAGGAGCGCCGCAGCGGCACGATGGAGCTGCTCATGACGCTGCCGATCTCTCGCGCGGCGGCGGCGCTCGGCAAGTTCCTCGCGGCGTGGGCTTTTTCGGGCCTCGCGCTGGCGCTGACCTTCCCGGTCTGGCTCACGGCGCGGTACCTGGGCGATCCTGATGATGGCGCCGTGCTGACGGGATACATCGGCAGCCTGCTGCTGGCGGGCGGGTTCCTCGCGATCGGGGCGAGCGTCTCCGCCGCGACTCGCAGCCAGGTCATCGCCTTCATCATCACGGCGATGGTGTCGCTTGGTTTCCTGCTCGCGGGCTTCGCGCCGGTGGTGGAGTTCTTCTCGGGGTGGGCGCCGCTGGCCGTTGTTGAGACGGTCTCTTCGATGAGCTTCCTGACACGGTTTGATGCGATGGGCAAGGGCGTGATCGACGCGCGCGACCTCATCTTCTTCGGCAGCCTCATCGCAACGTGCCTGTTCATCAACGTGCTGCTCCTGGAGCTGCGTGACTAGGTTCTGTCCGACGAGGTGCGCCGGTCTGGTGCTGGTCTGGATTCGATTCTGAACGCTGGTTTGCTTGCTGGAGTCTGCCGTGAATCGAGGCCTTGTTGCGATCATCATCGTCGTGCTGGTTGCGGGATTCGTGGCCCTCAACCTCCTCTCGGGCATGCTCGTGCGTGGCGGCATGGGCGCAAGGTGGGACGCGACCGAGGGGTCCCTCTTCACGCTTACGCAAGGCTCGCGCGAGATTGCCAAGAGCTCTCAAGAGCCGATCAACCTGACCTTCTTCTACTCGGCGCGCCTCGTTCAGGGCCGCCCGAGCGTGCAGATCTACGCACAGCGCGTGCGTGAGCTGCTCGAGGAGTTCGCGCGCGTCTCTGGCGGCAAGATCCGCCTCACCATCGTGGACCCCGAGCCATTCAGTGAGGCCGAGGACGCCGCCGTCGCCGCGGGGATTACTGGCGTGCCGCTGGGCGAGGGTGAGTCGCTCTACTTCGGATTGCTCGGGACCAACGCCATCGACGGGCGGGAGATTATCGCCTTCTTTAATCCTTCCAAGGAGCGATTCCTCGAGTACGACGTCGCGAGGCTGATTGAGTCGCTCGCCAATCTCACGAAGCCGATCCTGGGCCTCATCACCACGCTCCCGATGGAGGGGGGCTTTGCGATGGACCCACGCAGCGGCCAGCCGACGCAGACGCCGCCTTGGCGACTCATCCAGGAGCTGCGCCAGTTGTACGACGTGCGCACGCTCGCGCGCCCCACCCTGATCCCGCCCGAGATCAAGGTGCTGCTGGTCGTTCATCCGCGCGAGCTGCCCCCCGCGACGCTCTATGCGATCGATCAGTTCGTGATGCGTGGCGGCGGGCTGATTGCGATGGTTGATCCCGCGGCGGAAGCGCAGCAGGTTCCGCCCGCCGCGCCGGTATCGGCGATGCAGCCGCCGCCGGATCGCGCGAGCTCGCTGGGCCCGCTGCTGGGCGCGTGGGGCGTAGAGATTCCCGAAGGCCAGCTCGTGGGCGATGCGGAGATGGGGCTGCGCGTCACAACGCCGGGTGATCTGCGTGGCGAGTCAGTGCCGTACGTGCTGTGGATGGTGGCGCGTGCGAAGCAGATGAGCCGCGAAGATCCAGTGATGGCCGACCTTGAGACCATCAACCTCGCGTCGGTCGGGCAGATCCGCGCGGCGGGCAGTGGCGAGGGTCCGCGCGTGACGATCACGCCGCTGATCCAGACGACCAAGGGCGCGGGCATACTGAGGCTTGATGCGTTGACGCCGCCGATTGAGCCGCGCCGCATTCTCAAGAGCTTCACGCCGGGCACTGAGGCGTTGACGATTGCGGCGAGGCTCACGGGCAACGTCAGGAGCGCCTACCCCGATGGTGCGCCGCCGGTGGATGAAGAGA
>JBBQGR010000323.1:0-3535 GCA_038323185.1 Phycisphaerales bacterium
CCCTGTCAAAGGTCACGCCCGTCCAAGTGCGCCCGCGACAACGCCACGCTTGCTCGTAGCAAGCGCCGCCAGGACCACCCGTGCGCACAAGGGAAACCTCATCTCCTTAGGAGGCCTCCGACCAAACGGTCGGAGGTACTCCATTGCCATGAGCTCGCTCTCCACCAACCCCAAAAGTGCAACGATCACCCGCGAAAGCTCGGGTGATAATTGTAGTTGGATCTGCACGTGTCACTTCGGTCCGCGTCACGACTCACGCCGGCGAGGGCATCGCGCCCGGCGGAATCTCGGGTGCGGGTGTGGGCTTGTTGCCGCCTGCTTCGCGCAGCTTCTGGGCCTGGGCGACGAGCATCTCAGTCACGGTCGGGCGAGCCAGCGCCTGACCGGCCAAGATCTTCTCCACGTCCTCGCCCGAGAGCGTCTCGTACTTCAGCAGCGCTTCCGCCACCGCCACGACCTTCTCCCAGCTCTCCTCGAGCAGGCGCTTCGCGTCGGTGAACGCGATGTCCACCAATCGCCGGACCTCCTCGTCGATCAGGCGTGCGGTCTCCTGCGAGTAGTCCTTGTCGGACGTGAACGACTCCTTCGTGTCGCTCGGCGCATAGCGGACAAAGCCAAGCTTCTCGCTCATGCCCCACTCAAGGATCATGGCTCGAGCGATGTTCGTCACCTGCAGGATGTCCTGCTGCGCGCCGCTCGAAACGTCGCCCATCGCACGCTCCTCGGCGATGCGCCCGCCGCAGACGATCCGCATCGTCGCCTGCAGCCACTTGAGCGAGTAGCCCATGCGGTCCTTGGACGGCAGCGAGAACGTCGCGCCGCCCGTGGGCCCGCGCGGGATGATCGTCACCTTGTGCAGCGGGTCCGCGTCCTTGAGCATCGCCTGCAGCACGGCGTGCCCCGCCTCGTGGTACGCCACGAGCTTGTTCTCTTCCTTCTCGCGCACGCGGCTCTTCCGCGAGCGGCCAAACTTGATCTTGTCGCGCGCCTCCTCAAGGTCGCTCTGCTCAACAAAGTCCTTGTCGGCGAGCGTTGCGGAGATCGCGGCCTCGTTGATGATCGCCGCGAGGTCCGCGCCGCTGAACATCGGCGTCATCTTCGCGACGCGCTCCATGTCCACGGCCGGACCCATCTTCACCTTCTTGGCGTGCACGCGCAGGATCTCGAGCCGGCCCTTCACATCAGGCAGCGGCACCACAACCTGCCGGTCAAATCGGCCCGGACGCACCAGCGCTGGATCGAGCACATCAGCGCGGTTCGTCGCCGCGATCACGATCACGCCATCGGCCGGAGTAAATCCGTCCATCTCAACCAGGATCGCATTGAGCGTCTGCTCACGCTCGTCGTGCCCGCCCTGGTTGAAGCCGCTACCGCGCCGACGACCAACGGCATCGATCTCATCAAGGAAGATGATGCACGGCGAAGAGTCCTTGGCCTGCTTGAAGAGATCGCGCACGCGGCTCGCGCCAACGCCGACGAACATCTCAACAAAGTCAGAGCCCGAGATCGAGAAGAACGGAACATCGGCCTCGCCCGCGATGGCCTTGGCCAGCAGCGTCTTCCCGCAGCCGGGCTCACCCACCAGCAGCACACCGCGCGGAATGCGCCCGCCGAGCTTGGCGAACTTCTTCGGGTTCTTGAGGAACTCAACAAGCTCGCTGACCTCGTCCTTGGCCTCCTCGATGCCCGCGACATCCGCGAACGTGACGTTGGTCAGTTCCTTCGTGAGCGTGCGATGGCGCGACTTGCCGAAAGAGCCCAGCATCCCGCCGCCGCCCGCCGCGTTGCGAAGCCCGCGCGAGATAAAGAACCAGAGCACAATCAGCAGCAGCACCAGAGGCCCGAAGATCACAAGCAGATCGCGCCAGATCGACGGTGGCTTCGAGACCGCCTTGCCGCCGGTGATCTCGATGACCTCCTTGGTCATCTGCTCACGCGTCGCGAGATTCAGCGGCACGCGCACCGCGACATCCGTGCGGCTCACATCGTCTGGCTTCTGACGCGCGGTGATCGCGTTCTCCTCGATCACCACCGAGTCGGTATAGATCATGTTCGAGGCCCAGGCCTGCCTGAACTGCTCAAGATTGATCGAGGTGCCGCGGCTGGGCGTGCTGAGCGAGAAGAGCAGGAAGAGACCCAGCCCAAACACGAGCAGCAAGATCAACGCGCGAGGCGGTGTCGAGGAACTCGGCGTTGGCGGCGTGGGACCCTTGCCGCCACCACCTCCGCCGCCATCACCCTTGGACTTCGCCTTGCGCTCGGGCCGATCGCCCGACGCCATCCAGCGGCCGATCCCGCTGAGAAGGCGATGAGCGGCGTGGAGGGAGAAGACGAGATGGATAGGGCTTGCGCTGGACGAAGCGGCGTCCAACGTCAAGGCTCTTTCAAACACACCAGTCGTGGTCGCATTCTTCACGGCGTCGTCCTGCGGGCGTTCGTCCGCCCGGATTGTCTGTGCGATCCTGAACATCACGTGCGGCGGAGCCCGTCCCTTCGAACCGATCCACTCCGTCCATACTCATACGTCGGATCGTTGCCCATCGTTCCGAACCGAATCCGACAGGACGTTGTTCGGACTTTCCGCCCGGCGAGATGCACGGGAGTTTACCGGCCATTCGGTCCGCCGCTCAAACGAATCGAGCGATTGTTCGCCGTCTGTTTGATGCCGCGTAGCCAAGCTCGGTTCGAAGGAAATCCCTCCCCATCCCGCCGCACCTGGGGCCAGCGCCCGACTCACCGCTCCCAGAACGGTCAGCCATCACGGAAGAAAGCACGGAAAGTCTCTCTACCAGGCCGAGCGCAGCTCGTTCACAAGATCCTGAGCCAGCCGTTGCGTGGCGCCATCCAGCCCGGTCGAGAGTGGTTCTCCGGTGGGGCGTGCTGGAACAAACGTGTCCGCCGCCGCAAAGCCGCGACGCGACGCGAGCGTGTTGCCCGTCCGCACGTCCTTCCAATCAAAGTCGATCGTGACCGTGACCGCAAGTTCCTGCACCATGCCGGTCGTCGGTTCGAGCGAGAGGCGGCGAAGCGAAACGCTGGTGACGACGCCGCGAAGCGTGCTGTCAGCGCGACCCTGGGCGACAACGCGCATGCCCGAGGAACGCTGGATCTCCTTGATCACAGCTTCGGTCAGCGAGGTCTCGACACCAGGCGTCGTCGAATAGTTGTCGAAGACGTCAACGGAAACAGTCTGGATCCCAGCAGGAAAAGTGCTCTCAGACGAATAGCCCGATCGCGGATCCGACGCGCATCCACCAGCAACGAAGGCAACGTGCCCAGCAAGAGCGCACGCAGCACAGGAGAAACGATTGGTGGTCCAAGTCTTCATCGCGGCGCGCTCCCAGCAGATACCGCCGGAGCAGGCGTTGTCGCAGGACCGGCTTCCGGAGCGACGGACGGAACCGAAGCCGGAGTCGTGGGTTCGGCGGGCATGGCGGGCGTGGCGGCATCCAGCCCTGTCGGAACCTGTTCAGGCTTGGGAAGCCAGCCGCGAGATTCGAGATAGGCGTACGCCTTGGCCGCGGCGCCGGTGCGC
>JBBQGR010000324.1:0-3527 GCA_038323185.1 Phycisphaerales bacterium
ATTCGCCTCGAGCATCCCGACACTGGTGGCCAGCGTCAGCGTCATGTAGAGATCGCCGATGCTCATGATCAGCGTCGCGAGCAGCAGCGACGCGACTCGGATGCAGCGTGCCTCGGGTGAAGTCGCGTGGCTCAGAGGCCGCACACGCGCCAGCGACCCGGCATACTCCGCACGCTCGCGCCAGCTGGCAATAAGAGTCGCGCCGCGCGTCGGCAAGCTCTCCGTCGACGCGATGCTTCGCGAGGTGACACTGGTCGGTTCCGAGTGGGAAAGTGCCGCCACGATCATGACGAATCGGCCCGCTGGCACCTTCACACAACCGTAACTCCATCATTCACAATCGTTGTGTGCGCCGCGGCCCGTCCGGCGCGTCGGCGCCGCCACCGCGGCGTGATCGGCGGACCATCCACGCGCTCTCGGACGCACCACTCATGCCGCGAACCATCTGGTGCAACTACACCGAACCTCCGGTGGTTTCAGGTGCTGGACTCTGCACTGGGTCTGCTGGTAGTGGAGATTGGGACCGATACTTTGGCATGTTGCCACGACCGCGCCGGGGTCAGCGTGCGTACAGATAGTGGACTCGCGCGACGTGTGCAAGGGCGGCGAAACGTTCGGAGGCCTCGATGCGTCCGATTGTCTGGATGTGGATGCGAGCAGGAACGGCAGCGGGGACCTCTGCGCTATTCGCGTGGCCAACGCTCTGGTGCCCCGCGCTCCTCAACCCACTCACCATCGCTGCGCTTGGCGCAATCGCGGTCCCTGCGATGGTCGCGAGCGCGCAACAGGCCCGAGCGGTCTCGACCGATGAATCGGTGAAAGCTCAGGACGCGCTGATCCGCGTGCGTGAGCTGAACGCCGCGGGCAACGGCGGCGAAGCGATGCGCGTGCTGCAACTTCTCCTGACCGAAGATGGCGATCGGCTGCTCCCCGACGCTTCAGACGAGATGCTCTTCGTGCCGGTGCGGGCCGTGATCCACTCGATGCTGATGGCCGATGCGGCCGCGCTTGATCGCTATCGGCAAGAGCAGGAGCCCGCCGCGGCGGATCTGCTGGCCTCTGGCCGCCTTGATGAGGCCGAGCGCACGCGCCTCCTGACGCCCTCGGGCTTCGAGGCGGCGCTGCGTCTGACGCAGCTCGAGGCGGAGGCGGGGCGATTCGAGTCCGCGCGACTCATCCTGAACCAGCTCGAGCTTCATCCCGATCGGCGCACGCCCCAGGGACGCGCTGGCGCCGCGGCGATGGCAACGCTTGTCGCGGCGTGCCTGCCGCGCACCGACCAACTGGAGCGCGCGGCGCGCTGGGCGAAGGAGTCCGGGGCCGAGCCTGCGGCGCAGGCCACGATCGAGGTCGGTGCTGAGCTGGGCGCGGGCATCTCACCATTTCTATCACCGCACGCCGCGCTACCGCCGAAGATCGCGCTCGACCGCCCGCTACAGAGCGTCGCGCTCGATCCGCTCCGGCGCGGCATCACGGACGATTCGATGTCAGTATCGGTCGGCGTCTCGTGGGTGCTTCCCACGGTACTGGGCGAGCGTGTCTTCATCAACGATGGCGTTGGGGTGGCGGCCTTCGACGCGGCCACGCTCTCGCCGATCTGGACCGCGCGGCCGAGTGATGGCGTGTCGCGCCAGGTGCCCAATCGCGGGATGGTCTCCTTCGCGATGTCCAACACTGGCATTCCCGACGAGCCCTCGACCGTCTCGGCGGGGTGGGGCGTGCTCGTCGCGGCGACGGGCATCCCGGACAACGGCGGCCGGCGCGGCGACACGCGCGTGCACGGACTCGACGAGGCCACGGGCCAGATCCTCTGGTCCATCGAGCCCAGCCGGCTTGATCCGCAGCTCGAGGGCGCTTTTGTACGCGGCTCGATCCTGATCGACAGCGGCGTTGCCGTGATCGCGCTGCGAAAGCCAACGCTCTCGCGGCGCGTCGCGGCCCTGTATCTCGTTGGCGTTGATCTGCGCACGGGCGCGCTGCGCTGGGTGCGGATGGTCGGCTCCACCGGCACCAATCCCTGGGGACGCTGGCAGGGGCGCTCGGATAGCGGGCTCATGCACGAGGGCATCGTGTATCGTGCCGACGACATGGGCGTGCTCGGCGCGTACGAGGCGGCGCGGGGCCGGCCGATCTGGGTTCGGCTCTCGCCCAACACGCGCTCCTTTGATCAGGCGATCTATCGCCTGCCGCCGCCGATGCCGCCCTGGGAATCTTCGGTGCCGGTTGTGATTGGGCCCTGGCTCTTCTCGATCGAGCCGGGCACGGGTCGCACGATGCAGATTGATCGCGAGGACGGGGCGATGCTCGCGCGGCGCTCGCGGAGCGAGCTTGGTGATCCGCGCTATCTGCTCGCGTCGGGCACGCGGCTGGTTGCGGTGGGTGAGTCGCGCCTCGCGACGCTCGACGCTGAGACATTTGCCTCCAGCGAGATTGCGCTCTCTCGCAGCTTTGGTGAGGGTGCGCCGAGCGGGCGGGCCATCGTGGCTGGTGCTGGCGAAAACGCGCGGATCCTCTGGCCGATGGTCGAGGGACTCGCGGTGATCCCGCCCGGCCAGCCATCGATCGAGAGCCGGATGCAGATGACCTCGCCGGGCAACATCGTGATTGCGCCCGATACCGGCGCGACCGAGCCGGTGGTTCTCTCGGCAGGGAGTGATCGCCTGCAGACGATGCTCTCGTGGGATGCGGCGGGACGCCTGCTCGACGCGCGCATGGCGAAGCGATCGGATGATCCAGCGCCGCTGCTCACCGCGCTCGAGCTCTTCCACAAGGTTGGACAGACGTCGCGTGCGCCCGCGCTCGCGGACCGTCTGCTGGAGCTCGCGGCCAAGCGGCCCGAAGCCTCGCTCGACATCCGCGCGCGATTGCTCGAACGCCTGCTCGCGATCGTCGCGGAGTCGCAGAACACGCGTTCCGACACGGATGGTGGGGCGGAGCGCACCGGGCCGACGCTGCCGCTGCTTGATGAGATCCTGGACCGCGCCGCCCGCTCCACCGACACGGTCGCGGGGCAGGCGCGCGTGCTGCTTGACCGGGCTTGGCTGCGCGAGGCGCACGCGCGGCCCGCCGAGGCCGTCGAGGCGCTGCAGGAGATTCTCGCGGACCCCACCGCTGCGGCGACGGAGCTCGCGCTCGATATGAGTGCCGATGGACCACGAACAAGCGCGGCAGGGCTCGAGGCAACACGCCGACTCTCGGACTTGCTCACACGCCTGGGTGTTGCGCCCTACGCGCCCTTCGACGAAGAGGCACGCCTGCAGCTTGAGGCCCTGGACGCAGATCGCGTGAGCGGCGCCGCGCTGGCGACGCTGGCGCGCAGGTACCCCGTTGCGGGTGTCGCGGCCGAGGCATGGGGACGCGCGGGCGAGGCCTTCGACCGCGAGGGGAGCGCCGACGAGGCGCGCCTGGCCTTCGGGCGCGGGCTCGCGGCGGCCGAGCTGGGCCTGGCCATCGGTCGCGGCGATCAGGCACAGACACTCTCGCGCCTTGCGGCGGCGGTCATCTCGCGGTCGCGGGAGCGGGGCGAG
>JBBQGR010000325.1:0-3515 GCA_038323185.1 Phycisphaerales bacterium
CTGCAGGCGGCCGCGGTTCTCTTCGCCCGGGATGCCGCTGGTGGGGGGCCCGCTGGCATCGGTATCCACGTAGAGGTTCTCGCCGACCTGCTTCAGCCCCGCCGGGTTGACGAAGGTTGTGAGCTGGATGGGCCCGACTTCCTGTGTCTCGGTCTCGCCGGGGAGTGTGAAGGTGATGCGTCCATCGCTGGTGATGCTGGGGTTGATGGCGTTGGCGGGAATCTGGACCGTCGGCTGGACGCGCCGGCCCTGGTCGTTGGCGAGGACGAGCTCACCGTCGGAGTTGAGGGAGAAGTTTCCCGCGCGGGTGTAGGCCGTGCCGCTGCCGGAGAGGGAGTCCTCAACCTGGACCTCGAAGAAACCGTCGCCGTTGATGACTGCGTCGAGGGGCCGCCCCGTGGCCATCGGCGAGCCCTGCGTGAAATCGAGCTGGGTGCCGCTGACCTTGACGCCCAGGCCGACGTATGTCCCGATCGGCCGCTGATCCTGGTTGGCGTTGAGTACGCCCGGCTGGGACCTCTCGATATAGATGAGATCCTGGAAGTTGACGCGCGAGGCTTTGAATCCCGCGGTATTGATGTTGGCGAGGTTGTTGGCGGTGACGTCGAGCGCGGTGTTGAGCGCCGAGAGAGCCGAGGCGCCGGACTGGAGTGCGTTGATTGCCATGAAAACCCCTGCGACGGCCGCTGTTAAGAAAGGCTTGAAGATCTAACCAGCACCAAACGATCTGGATCAGTCGATCAAGATCAGCCAAACGAGCTCATTCAAACTACGAGACGCGTCCCAGCACGTTGATGGCCCGATCAAGCATCCGGTCGTGCTGCTGGATCATCGCGACGTTGGCATCCACCTCGCGCGAGGCCGAGGTCATCTGCATGAGGGCCCTGATCTCATCCGCCGCGGAATCCTCGATGGAGCCGCTGCGGACGCTGCCGGTGGCCGTCTTGAGCGAGGCCATCACTTCCGAAGAGCCCCTAAAGAGCGAGTGGCCCTGCTTGCGGAGCTGCGAGGGATCCGCCGGCTCGACGACCTGCAACTGGGCAACGATCTGGTTGTTCTGGCGGATGGAGCCGTCGCCATCGACGCTGACGGCACCGGGGCCGAGGGTGATGGCGTTGCCGCCGCGATCCATGACGGGCAGGCCGCCCGCGGCCGTGACGAGCTGGCCATCGGAGTTTCGCGTGAAACGCCCGTCGCGCGTCAGGCGATTCGCGTCGCCGCCGGTGTCGGCGATCTGGCGAACAACGAAGAAGCCGTCACCCTGGATGGCCATGTCGAGAGGGTTGTTGGATTCCTTGAGCGCGCCCTGCGCGAAGGAGACTCGGTTGGGATTGAGCAGAGCCCCGGCCCCGAGGCGCTCCAGAAGTGCGTTGGAAGGAAGGTGCATGAGGCCGTCCTCCTGCCGCACCGCATCGCGCGGGCGGGAGGATGGCGCATCGGGCTTGAAGCCAACCGTGTCCATGTTCGCCAGGTTGTTGGCAAAGACATCCTGACGGTACATCGACGTCATGACGCCCGAGGCGGAGATTTGGAGGCCGTAGCTCATGGTGAAGGGGAGTCGGTCAGGCGGAGGGGTTAGAAAGCGTGTCAAGTCTCAGGAACACGTCGGCGGCGGAGGGAACGGGCCGTGAGGCCGTACACAAGCGGCGTGCCAGTCGGCGACGGGTGGTCGGTGCGCCCGGCTCTCGCAGTTTGGGTGGTGTGGGGCGCAGGCCCTGCGCCACTGAGCCCGGCGCACAACCGGGAGCGGCCACACTTGCGCCAAACGGAGCGAGAATGCGATAGGATCGCGGTATGGGCCAATCGTGCCGAGCATGCGGGGAGCAACTTCCGGACGCTGCGCAGAACTGCGCGCGGTGCGGCACCGCCCTTGATCAGCTCAGTTCGGGCGACTCGCTGGTCGCGATGCCCAGCGGCGTCGATCTGGGCGCGCCCCAACCACCCAACCCACAAGCCGCCAAGCCGCCGGCTGGGGAGCAACGCGCGGGTGGTGTGCGCGCGAGCCAGCAGTCGCTGTCGCGAATGTTCCCCGAGCAGTTCGCGCCCGGCACAATGCTCGCCGGCCGATACCGCGTCATCGGACAAGTCGGCAAGGGCGGAATGGGCGAGGTCTACAAGGCCGAGGACACACGCGTCGGCGAGATCGTCGCGGTGAAGCTCCTGCCCGATGCGCTTGCCAGCGATCCGGACGCCATCCGGAGGCTGCTGGAAGAGGTGCGACTAGCGCGGCGTGTGACGCATCCTTCGGTCTGCCGCGTGCATGACGTCGGCGAGCATCACGGCCGCAACTTCCTGACGATGGAGTACGTGGACGGGGAGAACTTTTCTTCCCTCCTGCGCCGCATCGGCAAACTGCCTCAGGACAAGGGTCTGATCGTGGCGCACGAGATCTGCGCCGGGCTCGCCGCGGCTCACGAGCAGTTCATCCTGCACCGCGATCTCAAGCCAGCCAACATCCTGCTGGATGGAAACGGGCACGCCAAGATCGCCGACTTCGGCCTCGCGGGGCTCGAGGAAGATCTCAAGACGTCGCGCGTGCGCGCGGGGACACCCGCGTACATGGCCCCCGAGCAGCTTCGCGGTCTGGGCGTGACGGTGCAGAGCGATGTTTACGCCGTGGGGCTGCTCCTCTTTGAGATCTTCACGGGCAAGCCCGTCTTCAGACCCAAGACGATCCAGGAGCTGATGGATCTGCACGACGCGCCGCCCCCAAGCCCCACGGCGGCGAATCCGCTGCTGGAGCCGCAGATCGAGCGCGTCATTCTCTGGTGCCTCGAGCGTGATCCCGCCAGGCGACCGCCCAGCATGCGCGCGGTCTCGGCGGCGCTGCCGGGCGGTGGCCCGCTGGCCGCGGCGCGCCTCGCCGGTCAGACGCCCTCGCCCGAGCAGGTCGCGGCGGCGGGCGGCCGGGCACGCATGTCGCCGGTGCGCGGCGCGGTGCTCACCGCGGTCTTTGCGATGCTGCTCGCGATCTCGATGTTCGCGGGGACGAGCGCCCAGCTTGTGCAACGCGTGCCGCTGGAGCGTTCGACGCACACGCTCGCGGAGCGCGCTCGCGACGTGGTGCGTGACGCTGGGTACGACGCCACCGTCCCGCACCGCGCGTACGCGTTTGACGTGTATGAGGAGCTGCTGGCCAAGTTCGCGCTACGCGACGAGTCCGCATCGCGCTGGGACCGGCTCTCGCGTGTGCGTCCCGCGGCGATTGACTTCTGGTATCGCCAGGCACCGGTCCCCATGCGGCCCATCAACGGAACGGGGCGCGTCACATACTCCGACCCGCCCTTCGAAGGCCCCGGAATGATCACCATCCGCCTCGATCCAAAGGGGCAGCTGCGCGAGCTCGCGGTGATGGTTGAACAGATCAGGCTGACACCCTCCCCGCAGGACGCCGTCATTGTTCCCACTGGCCTTGAAGGCCCCGTTGACTGGTCGGCCCTCTTCAAGAGCGCCGGTCTGGACATTGCGAACTTCACCAACGTGATCCCCGCCCGCTACCCAAGCCTCTTCGCCAC
>JBBQGR010000326.1:0-3505 GCA_038323185.1 Phycisphaerales bacterium
GCGCGATAGCAGTCAAAGAGCTGGATGTGGCGCACCCCCAGCTCATAGCCATGCTCGCTGAAAAACTCGCGGATCAGGCTCTCGCTGGGATAGATCCGACCGTCGGCGTGGCGGGCGTGTCCGGCATCGCGGTCCAGATCCTTGACCTCTGCCTGCCAACCGGTCTCGTATAACGCATCGATGGCGAAATCCAGGCCCATGTGAACCTTCCTTTCTCCAATCGAACGCCGGGGGACAGACACCAACCCGGCGAAGCTCTGAGTTGTCCAATCAACCGCAGTATAGCAAGAATGCCAGCTCTGGATCGAGTCAATTTCACCAAGACTTCGTTATCCGCCTCAGCACCGCCCCAAACGCAGCTTTCCGAACCAGACTGCGTGGTTTCCATAAGGTGAGTTCGAGCCAATTAGGGTCGAGTCCCTCCCCGTGCAAACTGCGGCATCATCCCGCCGCGAGTGCCCGGGCCGTGACGCCCGCCAAAGCCGAAGCCAGCGTCTCGCCGAGGCGATCAATCTCGCCCGGAGTGTGCGCGGCGTTGACCACCAAGCGGAAGTAGCGGGGGCAAGGTCCGCCCGGATAGTCAATCAGCGGCGCCAGGATGCCCGCCTCCAGCACCCGCTTCTCCACGGCCTCCATCGCGCTGTCGTTGTCGAGAGCGAAGGTGAAGATAGGGATGCCCTCGGGAGATGGCGGCAGTCCGAGCCGAACAAACGTCGTCCTCAGCCGCGCCGCGTTGTCGCGCAGCGCCGTGACGCGCGACGTGTCCTCGCGCAGGACGGCCAGCGCCGCCTGAGCGCCGCGCGCAATCGACGGCGGCACGGGAGTAGAACTGCGGTAGACCCAGGCCCGCTCACGCACCGCGTCGATGAACTGGCGTGAGCCTGCAACGCACCCGCCATAGCAACCAAGGCCCTTGGCGAGCGTGGTGGTGATGACCACACGCGGATCTCGAAGCGCGAAGTGGTCCGCCGCGCCGCGGCCGCCGCGCCCAAGGACGCAGAAGCCGTGGCAGTCATCAATCACCAGCGTGGCCCTCAGCCGCGGGAGTGCCTTGAGCAGCGTGGGCAGGGGCGAGAGTCCGCCATCGGCCGCGAAGACCGAGTCTGTGATCAGCGCCACGCCCGCATCGCCAAACTGGCGCGCCAGCCACGCGGCAGATTCGGCGCTGAGGTGCTCATAGTCCATGACCTGCATGCCCGACGCCGAGGCCGCGTTGCGGATGCGTCGGTGGGCCCGCTGGTCGATCAGCGCGACGCCGTGGTCCTTGGCCAGCGCCTGGCAGACCATGAAGTTGGCCGTGTACCCCTCGGCGGAAAGGATCGCGTGCTCCTGCCCGAGAAACTCCGCAAGGTCGCGCTCCAGAGCCTCATGCGCCAGAGTGTTGCCGGTGGTCTCGCGGCTGGCGTTGGTCGAGAGGCCAAACTCCGTCAGGCCTCGCGCGACCGCCGCGTGAACCCGCGGCTCGTGGGCAAGGCCGAGATAGTTGCACCCGCCAAACGCGAGCAGCGTCCGGCCGTCAACAACGGCAGTGGTGGGGGTCGGCCAGCGCTCGATGGGGATCCTGGGCATACATCGAAGATCGGCAAACTTGCGCCGGGCCGCACAACATTCCAGCCAGCTGCTCACTTGGCCGGTGGCTACGCGATCGTCTTCCCGTCCGGACGCAGGCCAACGTGCGCCACCGGCGGGATGGTCGCCATCGTGTGGAGCCCCGCCCGCGCGGCGATGATCTTGGGGAGGCAGTTGACGACGATGGCGGAGGTCGCGATGTCGCCATGGATGCCACCGGGGATCACAACGTCGATGTCGGGATCGCCATGGATCGTCACGCGGTCGTGCGGCTCGTGCTGGCCGATGGAGGCCTGGAACTCAAGGTGGATGGTCACTCGCTCATCGTGATAGCCCCGAGCGACCTGCCGCACGCCCGCGCAGCGACCCTTGGCAATGTCGCCGACACCGCAAGTCAGGTTGCTCTTCGCGATCACCGGCTCGATGGTCTCATCCCAGCGATCAACCGGCAGCCCGATGTAGTGCGAGATGAAGTGGAGGCTCTCACCCAGGCCAACATGGCGGAGTGATCCGTCCTTGACCTTGTTCCAGAACTGCGTCTCCTCAAGGCCAGCACCAATCTTGACCTGGAACGGAATGCGCCGCGCGGAGGCGTCCTGGATCCGGTGGCAGGCCACGGCCTTGACATGGCGGCACACACCCGTGAGCACGATGGGCAGCGTGTCCATCAGGAATCCCGGATTGACGCCGGTTCCTACCACGCGGCCGCCGTAACGCTTCGCGAGCTCATCCAGCTCTTCGGCCAGCCCGACGTGGCGCAGCCATGGATAGACAAGCTCCTCGCACGTCGAGACAACGGCCTTCCCCTTCGACAAAATCGTTCGGAGCGTGTCGGCGCAGCCGGGAAGGTCGCTGGAGGTCGTGACGATCGCTACATCAACGTCGTCCCAGAAATCAACCTCATCCAGCGACGGAAGGATCTTCACGCGCGGGTCCTGGCCTCGTGCTACCTCCGAAAGGTGCCGCCCGGCAAGGCCCGGATCGCAGTCGACCGCGCCGACCACATGGCCCACGCCACGCTCGGCGATCTCGTTGAGGATGCGCTGACCCAGAGGCCCGATGCCGACGTGCAGGATTCGCTTCATGGGCTCTCAGCGTAGGTATCCGGCGGCGGCGGCGGAAGCCGTTTCTCCCTCGACTCGGCGCCCAACTTCGATTAGGCTGGTGTATCGCCCCTTCGGGCGTGTGTCGGGTCGCAACCCTTCGCTCGTGGAGATTCTCGATGATGCGCTCGCGATGTCGTGGATCCCGCCGCGCCTTCACGCTCATCGAGCTGCTCGTGGTCATTGCGATCATCGCGCTCCTGATCGGGCTGCTGATCCCGGCCCTCAGCAAGGCGCGCGAGTCTGGGCGCTTTGTCGTCTGCCGCTCGAACATCCGCCAGACGCAGCTCGCCATGCTCTCGTACGCCGCGGACTATCGCGTCCTGCCCGGCGCCTACTGGCAGGGGCCCGTGAACCTCGACTGGTCGGGCCGCAACAACCAGCGATATCTGGCCTCGCCGCAGAACTTTCGCCACCCCCTGCAAGCCAGCGTCCTGAAGGAGTATCTCTCCTCGACTGACTTCACGCTCCTGTGCCCCACCGGCAAGCGACCCAACCTCTGGTTTGACTACACCATGGTCATCCGCTTCGCCGGAGCCAAGCCCGACCTTGACTGGCAGGTGAGCTACCCCGAGACGCCGCAGCTCGCGTCGTCTCAACGCAAGTACTTCCAGTCCATCCCGATCTTGATCGAGGAGGACGACCGCTGGTACAACGTCTCATTCGACGACGGCTCCTTCGCCGCCTTCGACCAGTTCAGTGGCCGCCACACCGGCCAGTGCAACATCGCCTTCCTCGACGGCTCGGTCGCCAACTTCCGCTCGCCCAAGGGCGGCAGCGAACGCCTCGAAGAAGCCGCGGACCTCAAGGCCAACCAGCTCCGCCTGCACGCC
>JBBQGR010000327.1:0-3500 GCA_038323185.1 Phycisphaerales bacterium
AATGACTCGCGCGGCGTCCAAGCCTCCCATCGTTCCCTCGACTTCGACGAAGGTCAGGAGGAAGCCGGAGACGAAGCTGCGGAGCTCGGCGATTCGTTCGACGACGGAACGGCCGGTCTTGCGAGTCCAGCCGTGGTCAACGACTTCGCCATCCCACGCGTCGAGCGCGGCGATGACGCGCTCGCGTGGAAGCTGAGAGAGGATCTCCTCTCGCGCAGCGGTGCCGAGGATGACGCTTGTTGCGCCAGCATCGAGCCACTGGCGCGCGGTGTCGATGTCGCGAATGCCGCCGCCGACGCGGCAGGAGGCGACCTTAATGAGGTCCTTGATGACCGAGGCGTTGGAGCCGCGGCCCATTGCGGCGTCGAGATCGATGACGGCGATCTCGCCGACGAGCCCGAAACGCTCGGCGATTGGGCGCGGGTCGCCAGCGTCGAGAACCTTCTCGCGTCCGCGGACGAGCTGCACTGCGCGACCGTCGATGAGGTCGATAGAGGGAACGATCATGGTCTTACCTCGAATCCGCGCGACGTCAGGAGGGCTTTCACGTCTGCGACGGAGTAGTTTCGGTCGTGGAAGATCGATGCGGCCAGCACTGCGTCTGCACCGGCGGCCAGAGCATCGGCCAAGTGCTGCGGAGTTGATGCGCCGCCAGATGCAATCACGGGACAGTGAACCGCCGCGACGACGGCGCTGGTGAGAGGCAGGTCATATCCATCGCGAGTGCCGTCGCGATCAATACTCGTGAGAAGTATCTCGCCCGCGCCGTGCTGGTTCGCGGCCGTAGCCCACGCGATGGCGTTGAGCGCGGTCGGGGCGGAACCGCTGTGCGTGACAACCGACCAGGAACCAGCGCCACCGGCGGCATCGATTGCGACGACGATGCACTGGCTTCCGAACTTGTCGGCCAGTTCGGTGATCAGCTCGGGCCTGAGAACGGCCGCGGAGTTGACTGCGACCTTGTCGGCACCAGCCTCGAGAAGGCGCTGCGCATCCTCGACTTCACGGACACCGCCGCCGACGCAGAGGGGAATGGAGAGGGACCGACGCATCGCGGAGACGAGATCGACGTGGGTGCGACGGTCCTGGGGAGTTGCGGAGATGTCGAGGATGACGAGCTCGTCGGCGCCCTGGCGCTGGTACTCGAGCGCGAGCTCCACGGGAGAGCCGATGTCGCGTAGCGAGTGGAATCGAACGCCCTTGACGACGCGGCCCGCGTTGGTGTCGAGGCATGGGATGACGCGGCGGGTCAGCATGCGAGCGCTCCGGAGACGGGCTGCGTGAGCCATGATCGCAGCAGGCGCTCTCCGAGTTGGCCGGAGAGTTCGGGGTGGAACTGGCAGGCAACGACACTGCCGCGCCGGATCGCGGCGATGAAGCGGCCGCCGTAGTCTGACCACGCCGCTTGCCAGCCTTCGGGGCACTCTTCCAGGCGATACGAGTTGGCGAAGTAGACGTGGCCGTTGATCCGCGGCTCGAAGCCTGCATCAGATGTGACGCTGTTCCAGCCCATCTGCGGCACGCGCTGCGTGGTGCCGAATCGCTTGACAGGTACATCGATGATGCCCAGACCACGTACACCCGGGCTCTCATCGCTGGTTGTGGCGAGAAGCTGGAGCCCGAGACAAATGGCGAGCGTCGGACGCTGCGAGCGGAGGCGATCACGGAGGGGTTCGACGAGCTGATTGCTGGTAAGGCTGGCCATTGCGGCACCGAACGCGCCCACGCCGGGAAGGATCAGCCGCTCGGCGCTCATGATGGAACGCACGCTGCTGGTGATCTCTGGTGGAGCCCCGGTGCAGCGCTCGACGGCGGCGACGACGGAGGCCAGATTGGCCGCGCCGGTTCGAACGATGGTGACAGAGCTCACTACAGCACTCCCTTGGTGCTTGCCGAGCCGCCGATCTCGATTGCGATGGCGAAGCGGAGTGCGATGGCGAAGGCTTTGAACGCGGCCTCGGCGCGGTGGTGATCGTTCTCGCCGCGGAGTACGTCGAGATGCAGGCACAGGCGTGCGGCGGTGGCGAATGAGCGGAAGAAGTGGCCAATGTTCTCGCACGAGACATCGCCGAGACGCTCGCGCGATAGTTCAAGGTTGATGACGGCGGTCGGGCGAGTCGCGCAGTCGATTGCGGCACGGGCGAGGGCTTCGTCCATCGGGGCGTATGCGAAGCCGAATCTGACGATGCCAGCCCTCTCTCCGAGAGCGCGGTCGAGCGCGGTCCCGAGAACGATGGCGCAATCTTCCACTGTGTGGTGGTCGTCGACATGAAGGTCGCCCTTGCAGGCAAGGTCGATGTCGATGCGAGCGTGGGCCGCGAGCGATGTGAGCATGTGGTCAAGAAAGCCAAGGCCGGAAGCGATGTTGGCAACGCCGCGGGCGTCGAGGGTGATGGTGGCGCGAATCGAAGTTTCACGCGTGGACCGCTCGACGGTTGCGCTTCGGGTGGTTGGCGTGGTCATGGCAGCAGCTCCGTGAGTTGTTCAGCGGTCATGAGAACGCGTGCGGCTCCGGCGGCGAGCAGTGCTGCGTCGCCGGATTGAGAGGAATCGCCGGGAGCACGCACGCCAATGGCGATGGCGCTGGCGGCGCGGGCCGCGACGGCGTCGTCGGGTGTGTCGCCGATGTACCAGGCTCGCTCGATTCCGAGCTGAGCCGCCGCGAGCCGGATCGGCGCGGGATCTGGCTTGATGCACGCGTCTTCCATGCACACCAGCGAGCCGAAGAACTCGCCGATGCCAAAGCTGTCGAGGAATCGCTCGGCATCCTTGCGGGGCCTGCCTGTTGCGATGCCGAGTAGATAGCGTGACGCGAGCGCGGCGAGCCATTCGCGACGGACGATGAGCCGCTCGTTGGTCCAGAGCCCGGGCGCGGCGGCGGTGCCTTGGTAGATGGATTCGAAACGGGCTGTGACTTCGGAGAGTGCAGCGTCGATGCCGCGTGCCGCGAGGAGGCGCTGCGTCAGTGACCAGTCGTTGTTTGCGTGGCCTTGAGACTTTGCGTTGGCGATATCCTTGCGGTCGATGGCGACGCCGAAGGTTGCTGCGGTCCTCACGATCGCCTCGCGGTACGACTCAGAGACGTCGGCGAGCACGCCATCCATGTCAAAGAGCACGGCCTGCGGCGCGAGGGCTGTGTCAAGTGCGCTCAGGAGTCGATCAAAAGAACGCTGCTCGCCGGGGCAGGTGATGCGGAGGTACGAGGCTGTCGGCCCGGCTCCCCCGAAGCGGCGCACGGCGATGCCAAGGGATGCGAGCAGGTCGGCAACGACATCGGCCCGATCGAAGCTTGCAAGAACGAAGTTGGCCTGGCTCTCGATGGGCCGACCACCGAGGCGGCGAATGGTGGACTCCAGCATGCGGCGTTCTTGCTTCGTGCGCTCGACGCGACGTTGCACGATTTCCAGCCCATCTTCAAGCCAGTGTTCGGCGACCGCGAGCGATGCCCCCGCGACGGCGTAGGGCTGCCCGACGGCGCGAGTGCGGCCGATGAGCTCGAC
>JBBQGR010000328.1:0-3500 GCA_038323185.1 Phycisphaerales bacterium
CAGTACCATCCGCATCGCCTCAAGGAGGCTGTCAATCCGAACTGTGTCGCCACCCAGAGCGAGCAGGTGCGAGGCGACCGATTCAGTTGTCTTGGAATCACCAAACTGAGAGACGCGCGCGCCGCTGCGGATGAGCCCCAGCCAGACGCGGTCAAGCCGAGGGAAGATGCTGGCGTCGCGAGCGACGTCTGACGTAGTCCAGTGCTCGATGTAGCGCTCGGCGACGGTGTCGATCAGGTGCTGCGTCTTCTCGTGCCGCGTTGCACGGATGGATCCCAGCTTTGCTGGCTGCGGGTTGTCCATCACACGCCGCGTGGTTCGAATCTGAGACAGGCACCTGGCGGCGAGCGCAAGCTTGTGGCGGAATTCGCTGTCGCCGCGCACAGGCTCTGCAAGCGAGCCAGCTTGTGTCGGGCCCTCAATCTTCTCCAGAGGGGACGCGGCACGCTTCGCTTGAGCGTGTCGCCCTTTGGCCTTGGCTTCAACGCCAAGAGAACCCGCCTTACTCAACGACGATCGCCTCGCAATGGCTGGCGTTGGCGTTGATCGGCGCGTGGCCGAACGTGGCTTGGTCGTGGGCTTCGGCCGCGGCGTCTGCTTCTTCACTGGCTTCTTCTTTCGCTTCGCCATGCCGTTTCCCTTTGGGCCCCGCCGGGCCGCAGTTCGTTTCGGCAGACAGTAGTCGGGCGATAATTCTCGAACACTCTGCAAATTCGCCTCAATCCGCGCTCTTGCCTTTCCGGAACTTGCGGGCGGGCGCCTGTGCTGGCCCGCGTTCACCATGGAGATACACATGTCGAACAAGGACTTGAGTTTGCTTCAAGTAAAGTTCGTTCGGGAGCTAGAGGACGCACTGGCCGAGATGCTGGCCAGCGGCGTCAACGCGCGACATGCGCTGAGACGTCACACAAAGCTGCTGCACGCGCATTGGGCCCGTCGACGGCGCTGAGGGGGCGATGACGGAAATCGATCACCTCGCGCTCGTGGAGTTCGTGGTGATCAACGACGCCTCATCCAATGAGTCGTCATTCATTCTCCTCGCCGCTGATGCCGGTGCGAGGGTCAGGCACGCGCCACGCTGGCGCACAAGGAGGTTCAGGATGGAAGTCATGATGATGTCATCGGGAATCATGGGCGGTGTTCTGGTTCTGCTCGCATATGCCGCTGGAGCACTGCGGTGGTGCTGGAGCGCCAGGCTGGTGCATGCCTGCGCCGCCTCGGGGGGTCTCCTGCTTGTCGTCCACCTCAGCGACCGAGGCGCCTGGCCAGCGGCGGCTCTCAACGTCATCTGGGCCACCGTCGCGATCGTGGCGCTCACCAAGGCTCGTCGAGACGGAGTTCGATGGAGCGCACAAGGCAGTGGCGACCACCGTCTGGTGAAGCATGCACTCGAGCGACTCGCGTCGCTTGGACTTCGCGGTGGAATCGACGTTGATTCCATTTCAGTGGTTGAGAAGCTCACCCCGCTCGGCGAGGACCTCAGGATCGTTTGCGCGAGCGACGATGAGCTCATCTTCGTCAACCGAATGCGTGCAAACTACCTGGGTCCACCCCTGCACAAGCACCTCCGCGCTGCGCAGCTGGAGTACGTTCTCGCTGGCAAGGTTCGAATGCACGTTGATGGCGAGAACCGCGAGCTCACAACCGGACGTTGGGTCTGGCTGCCCGAGGGAACGCCGCACACGTTCGAACCAGTGAACGGGGAGGCCGTCGTCGTCAGCTTTGTCCTTGGAAGTCACCCGCTTGGCTTTTTTCAGGAATGGGATGGCACACCCAGACTCGACCAGCTCTCGGCGCCGGAGCGAGCGCGGCTCGCTCGCGACCTTCGGCGGCTGGCCGCAACCGAGATTGTTCGGGCGTAAACCTGGCCGCAGTTGAGACTGGGAGGAATCGGCATGGAACCGAGCATCATCACGATCAATGGGGGCAGCGGCTCAGGGAAGACTACCGTCGCGAGAACAACAGCTGCCCTTCTCCGAGGACCCGGAGGAGCTGGAGTTCAGTTGCTCCTTACCGGTCGGATCTATCGAACCATCGCCCAGGCGATCAGCGCCGCTGGCATCACCCTCGCGGACGACTCTGTTTGTGTCGAGTGGTGGCGCGCAAAACGCGTGCGGTTGTCTGATGCTGGCGAGGTGATCTGTGGCGAGGAATGCTGCCCATGGAAGCCTTCGTACGACTTCGAAGCCTTTGGGACGCACGCCGCCATCATCGCAGCGCACTCAGGTCTCCGCTCACTGATCGTTTCGAGCATCCGAGGCTGGGTGGTAACGCAGCTCAAGGCGGGGGCGCGATTCGTAGTGCTCGACTGTCGCGACGGTCCCGAAATCTGCGGTGCCATCGGGGTTCCCAGCGTCCACTTCTTCGTCGTGCTCGATCAACACTTCGCCGTTGACAGGCGCGCTTCGCAGACGGGTGAGAGCCGCGAACTGGTCGCAGCGTTGATGTCTGAACGCGCAGCGCGTGACACTGGATTGGGCAGGCTCACGCCAGAAAATGTGGCGCCTCTCCAGAACGTCGTCAAGCTGGACGGCCGGCGATCGCCGGACCGGCTCGCCCGAGAGATCGTCGCGCGACTGAGTTGCCCCTCTTGATGCGAATTGGGCATGCGGCTCTGTCGAAACTACGGCGGTCTAGGACTCAACCGCTTGGAAGTGGCTCCGAAGAGTCAATTGCGTCTTTGCTCGCGGACGACGCGTCAGGACGACCTGGTCTCTCCCGATGCAAATCCACAGGCTTGAAGGATTTTTTGGCCATGATGGCCGCGACCTCATCCACGCTGAGCGGGGCGTACTCGTTCGCGTCTACACCGACATCCCAAGACCGTGCCGCCGGGTCGTCCGGCAAGCTCCCATGGCTGTGCCCATAGAGATGCCAAGTGCCGTAGTGAGCTCGGTCCCAAACCTTCATCGCATAGTGACACAGAATGATGAGCTGCGGGGTGCGCGCAATCGGAACCTTGACCCTCAGCAATGAGTGCACCTCACGAAATAAGGTCACAAACTCGGGTCGCACTGTCCCCTTCAACGTCTGGGGATCGTGGTTGCCCAGGATCAGCACGATATTGCGACATTGGATTCGAGCGCGATACGCGGCCGGATCGCCCCCGCGGAAAGAAAAGTCGCCCAAGTGGTAAAGCCAGTCCTCCGGAGCGACGCGATCATTGATGCGGCGCAAGAGCTCGTCGTCCATTTCGTTAACGGAGGATCACGGCCGCCGGCAATGACTGATGATGTTGGCGTGACCGAAGTGGGTGTCTGCGGTGAACCAGAGTCGCATCTCAAACCTCACTTCTAGAGCAGCGAAGGCGAGCGCGGATTTCCATCAGCATCCGTCCGAGGTGATTCTCGCCTACGCCGCTACACATCCCCCAGAAACGATCGTTCCAGTCATTGCCCTCGATCAGTTCCGAGTCACCGGTGGAGAGGAGCCGATACGCTAGGTGCGAACCGGGAGCAAACTTCTGGACCAGGAACGCCCGCATCAACGGCAGCCGCTTC
>JBBQGR010000329.1:0-3499 GCA_038323185.1 Phycisphaerales bacterium
CCACGCCATCGCCGTCGCGCTGAACGGGGAGCGATAAGTCTCGAGGAATCTGGAGCCGCACGTCGTGGCTCCCCCAAACCCCAGGCCATCACCGAACGTCCGCAGGTCCGGTCCTGTTGCGATGTTGTCCTTGATCAGCACGGGGACGCCCGCGAGCGGGAGGCGCTCGCCCATTGCGACGCGTGCGTCGACATCCGCCGCGAGCCGCATCGTTGCTTCCGTCGAGACCGCGAGCGTTGCGTTGAGGCTCGCGCAGCGTGCTTGCGCTTCCAGCGCTGAGGCAGCGAACTGCGTCGCCGTGCGTTCACGGCGCGAGACCATCGCGGCAACCTCGATCCCGGACATCACTGGTCGGCGCGACATCAAGCGCTCCCCTCGCCGCCGCCACCGACGACCTTTGGCACGACGACGAACGGCCCATCCATCGCGGGGGCCATCGCTCGAACCTGCTCGGCCGTAAGCGTCTCGCCCGGTTCATCGCGATCAAGTCGATTGCCCGCCGCCGACGCGTGCGTCAGCGGCGAAACTCCCGCAAGGTCCAGCGAGCGGATTCGGTCCATGTAACCCAGGACGCTCGCGAGGCTCCCTCGGACGGCCTCGAGCTCCGCTTCGGAGATGTCGAGTCGCGCGAGCCGCGCGACGCGACGAACTTGCGATGGCGTGATCGGCCCCGACGCGGCGGCGGTGCCCTCGGCCGTTGTTGGTGTGGTTGGTGGGTTCACGGCGCGAGTGTATCGGCCTTGGGTGCGTCGGCGTCGGAGCTCTTGGGGGTTTCTGTCACGCTCGCGCTGCGGGTGAGCTTCTCGATGGCGCGGTTCGCAAGCAGCCCGATGAAGAGCGCAATCGCGATGGTCAGACCGATCCCGACCCACCACGCCCAGGTCGGAACAGCCTGCTCAAGGCTCTCCTTCGTCAGGTCCTTCACGCCCGCGCCGACGATGACCGCAAGGCTTGATCGCGGCAGCATCCCGACAAGCGTGCCCACGATGAAGCTGCTCCGCGGCACCTTCACCGATGCCATGAGAATGTTCATCAGTGCGAAGGGTGAGTTTGGGGGCAGCCTCAGCAGCGCGACCATCGCGGTGGTGCCGAACCAGCCGCGGCGTTGGTCGAGGAGTGCATCACGCACCGCGCGCCACTTGGGCTTCTCATCGATGATCTTCTGCACGCGGTCGCCCGCGGCGTGGCTCGCGATGGTGTACCCGATGATCGCGCCGCCCGCAAAGCCGCACAGGGCCGCGGGGATCCCGAGCGTGATCCCGAACGCAAAGCCGCCGAGTGCGCTCTGTGCGTACGTCG
Organism: Phycisphaerales bacterium; assembly: GCA_038323185.1. Taxonomy (GTDB): domain Bacteria; phylum Planctomycetota; class Phycisphaerae; order Phycisphaerales; family UBA1924; genus JBBASU01. Next base: position 1,300 of record JBBQGR010000329.1, read on the forward strand.
GGAGGAGCGCAAGTCCGGCGAGGAGGGCGAAGGCCACGATGTAGATGAGTACGCCGATGCCCGCGTGCGATTGGAGCCACGGTCCCGTGGTGCCCATCGTCATGAAGAGAACGATCGATCCGAGCGGCGGCAGCACGAGCGCACCCATCGCGAGCGGCCCCGCAAGGCCGAGCCGTTTCACCACCGGTCCCGCCGGCGCCACCACGAGGCCCGCCGCGATCGGCGGGTACGCCTGCGGTGCGGGTGTCGAGGGGACCGACTCGTCAACAGACGACGTACTCATGCGCGAGCTTCCATTCCTTTGGCGATCCATCGCGCCGCGAACGCGGCATATTGCTCTGCGGTATCGATCCCCGTGCCGCGGCACTCGGCCACCACACAGCGGATCGCGTGCCCATGCTCCAGCACCCGCAGTTGCTCCAGCATCTCCGATCGCTCGAGCGCGGTCGGCGCAAGCGTGACGTAAGTCGCAAGAAATCCGGCCCGATACACGTAAAGGCCCACATGCCTCAGGGGCGACGCCGGGGCTTCCGCGCCCACACGCACGTGCGGGATGAGCGAGCGAGAGAAGTACAGAGCGCGGCCATCCTGAGCGATCACCACCTTGACGATGTTGGGGTTGGCGGCGTCCTCGCCAGGGTGGAAGGGCGTCGCGATCGTGACGACGGGAACGCCGACGCTGCCAGGAGCGCCAGCCTCCAGCATCGCCGCGACCGCCGCGTCGATCACCGCGGGTTCCATCTCAGGCTCATCGCCCTGGACATTGACGACAACATCTTCCGGCGCAAGGCCAAGCTTCTGCGAGGCCTCGTGAAGCCGGCTTGTTCCGTTCGGATGGTCCGCTCGCGTCATAACGCACTCGCCGCCGAAGGCGCGGACCGCGTCCTCCACGCGCGAATCGTCGGTCGCGACCACCACTCGCTCGATGCTCCTCGCGCGCGCCGCGTTGTCAACGACGTGGCGGATCAGTGGCATCCCCGTGGCGCTCGCGAGCACCTTGGCCGGGAACCGCGTCGAGTTCAGACGCGCGGGGATGACGGCGATCACTCTCGCCACAGTCTCGCTACGCCCCTCTCGCGGCACGCAGCTCGCCAAGCGTCTTCTTGATCGCCTCGCGCCGCGGACGGATGTCGCGATACGTGATCTGCTGAACCGCAATCGAGGAGGCCAGCTTGTCGGACTCCACCACCGCGTCGAGATCGCGATCCGACTCGCCCTTGGCCTGCAGCGCCACCATGAGCCAGTATCGCAGCTCAAGGTTGGTCTCGGGTATCACATCGCGCATCTCAAGAGCCTGCCGGAACGTCCCGATGGACTCATCCACCCACTGGATCTTGAGGAACGACTGCCCGAGCATGAGGAGCGCGGGAACACGGTTCTTCGGATCGGCCTGCGCTTCCTGCAGGCACGTGATCGACTCGTTGTACTCGCCCACCGCGAAGAACCTCTTCCCAAGCTCGAACTTGCGAGTCAGGTCGCTGGGATAGGCCTCGACGCGCAGCTTGAACTCTTCAAGCTCGAGCTTTGCCAGCTCGTCCTGCGCCTGCGCGACCATGCGCTGCCCGCTCTCTTCCTGCGGCGCGCCCTCGAGCATCTTCTTGAGCGACTGCACCTTCCGACGAGCCTGCCGGATGCGGATGTCGCCAGCCATCTCCCGGAAGCGGAACGCCTTCGAGTCCGAGTGCGCTCTGAGATAGAGCACGTGCGCTCGCTCTTCGTCCTGCGGCCGCCCGCGCTCGAGGAGCAGCTTGCAGTACTTTTCGATGGTGGGCAGGTCGCCCGGACGCGATTCCAGCTCGGCCTTCGCCGCCAGCAGCAGGCGGTCGATTGTCTCGTCGGTCTTGGAGATGCGATCGGACTCTTCGAGTTGCTGCTGCTTCTGAGCGTCGCGGATGTTGTCGCGGAAGCCGCCGGACTGCCCGGTCTTGTCGTAGCCGCCGCGCGTCATGGTGGCCTGGGCCGCGAGCTCACGGATGAAGGCCTGGAGCTGGCCATCGGTCCGGTCCATGTTGAGCGCCGCCTCGGCCGCGTGGACCGCCCGGTCGTACGCGCCAAGCGTCGAGAAGCACTCGGCGATCTTGAGGAGTACGTCCTTTCGCGTCTTCTTATCGCGGATCGCCGCGGCCAGCACACGCGTGCCCACCCACGTCCCCGGCTCCGTCAGTCGCAGCTTCGCCGCGGCCTCCAGCACGCGGATGCC
>JBBQGR010000330.1:0-3499 GCA_038323185.1 Phycisphaerales bacterium
AACGCCAAACCAACTTTACGCCACCATGCAGCTGGCATTTGCCCATTGTGCATCCGACCTTCCTCCTGTCGGCGGCTTCTCCCGCTCGACGTGGAGCCTTTGCCATGACCACCCTCCAAGACACTCGCCGTAACACGTTCGCCCGCTCCGCGCGGCCTGTCCTGGTTGGCGTTGGCTTTGCCGCCATGGTCATGGGCGGGTGCTCTTCCAGCCACCAAGAGGCCGCGTACGTCCATGTCGATCCGGGCGTGGGCCTGATCACTCGCTCCGACTCGCTGGGCTCCTTTGTGTCCGCACGCGTCAACACCGAACGGCGCGAGGCACGCGCACGCATGAGCCAGCCCACCGCCTTCACCAGCGTCGAGTCGCAGTGATCCACGACGGCTCGCGTCAGTTCGCACTCTTGCTGAGGTAGGGAACCTGCCCAACCGCGTCCGCGAGCTGCCTCGCGAGGCTCCCCGAGCCGCCACCCTCGCCCGAGAAGGCGAGTCGGAATCCAACGTCCGAGTAGGTCTGCGTGAATGATGTGGCGGGCACGAGCGTGCGGCCCGGGTCCGAGATCGCGGCGGGTCCGGCGATCGCCGCCGCAGCGCCGGCGGCTATCACGCCCCGAACGCCTTCCAGATCCGCCGAGATCTGCTGCGGTGGCTCCGCAACCAAAACCCACTCGCTCACGTTGCCACCAAGGTCGGTGAAAGCGCTCGCGTCGGTCCGCACGTCCCTGAAGAAGATCACGTTGTCGTTGCCCGGCGCGATGGTGGGCGGGGCCGCCAGCTTGTCGGCCGCGACGCCGATGCCGAGGGCGTCGCCGTGCGGCCAAGGCAGCGTTGGATTGGCAACGCCCGCCATTCGCAGCACGCGATCATGCATCTGCTTGAACGCCTCGTCCGCGAGGTTCTGCGCTCCTGCGCCGCCCGCGCGCTGGGCCGATTCCCACTCCGCCTGCGTCGGCAGGCGGCAGCCCATGAGCGCCGCGACATACAGCGCGCCGCGCGACGAAACGTAGTTCATCGGGCTCGCATCGCCGGGCCCGGTGGCGTGCGCACTCGACACGCCCTCGAACCAGGCGTCCGTCCCGCGGCCGTTGGCCGTCAGCCAACCCTGGGCAGTCTCGGGCGTTGCGCGAGGCGGCCCAAAGCGGCCTCGAGGCGAGGCCCACGTCCGAGGTCCGCGCCGCGCGTCGCGCTTGTTCGAGTTCGGCGCGTTGTCGAACGGATCAAACTCCCTGGTCAGCGTCCAGAGCGTTGTCCATCGCGCGCTCGGCTGCCTGCCCAGAATACCCTCGAACAGCCCGACAGAAATCTCCGACGCCGACACATACCGCGCGATCGAGTCATCCGCGCCCGAGACGCGAATGAACCTCACCAGCATGTCGCCCGGACCCTTGTAGACAACGAACTCGTCATTGCTCCCCTTTTCCGCAACAGTCCACGCCGGAGTCGCCCGGCCCGGACCCACAGAACTGGGATCAAACGCTCGTCCGATCGAGACATCCTGCAGCCGCTTCTCAACGCTCCCAAGCCCGCGCGAGCCCGCGAGCGACCTGAGCGAAGTCGCGTCCGGACCGACAAACTTCTTCGCAAGCTCCATCGCCGCGGCGTTCTGGTCTCCAGCCTGAGCTGCCAGAGCTCGCGCTTCCTCCACGGCGCGCCATCGAGCCAGGTTGAACCGTGCAAAGTCCGGCAGCGCGGCCTCGTCCTCCTTCGAGACACCCAGCACCGGCATCTGCGCGAACTCGGCCTCGATGTCGGGCCCTGTCCATGCCGTATCGCCCGAGATCCGCGCCAGCCACTCGGCCTTGAGCCGCGCGAGGCTCTGAGCGGGCGCTGCGTCGAGGGCTGCCGCGAGCGCACTCCGCCGCGGCACACTCGCGACCTTCTCAACCGCGGGCCTCACATACTCGGCGATCAACCGCTGCGCCTCGGCCATCTCGGCCGCGCTGGCCGGATAGACCGTGTGCAACGCACGCCACGACAGCATGATCTCCGCGACGCTTGCGCTCTGTGCCCGGATCCGCTCGATGAGCGCAGCTGGCGCTGCCCCCTGGGCCGCATCACGCACACGCTCCGCCGCCGCGATCGCCGCGCTACCAAGTGCTGGCACGTCCGCGAAGGCTCGCTCGCCCCTGATCTTCGCAACAATCGCCTCGAGCGAAAGGCCCGCTGCGGGCACTTCCTGGAACGCGTACGCATCGGCAATCAGGCCATCGACCGATCCAGACGCCGCGACAATCGCGCGAGCCGAGTCGGCCCACGCCATGAGCGCACTCACCTCGCCCTCAATCTCAGTTGTCGCGGAAGCATCGCCGGTGGCTGGCGCGGCTCGCGCAGCCTCCACCTTCGCCGCGAGTCGCACCGTCGCCTCGGTCCGGCGCGAGTCGAGCACGGCCCGTGCCGCGTCCATGCCCGGGCCCGAACCTTCGAGTGTCACGCGGGCCATCGCCTGCTCGACCTGTGCGATCCACGCCACCACGCCGTCGTGCGCTCGCGTTGCGCTCCCATACGTCGCCTTATCGCCAAGCGCACCGATCACGGCAGCGAACGCGCGCTGCAGTGGCTCTGACTTCGACGCCGTCTCGCCGCGCCACCGATCGATCAGCGCCGCAACCGCCGCGCTCGTCTGCCGATCGACCTCTTCGCCAAGCTTCTCGAGCGGCGCAAACGCGTCGTCGCTTCGCAGCGTCGCAAGGCGCGCTCTCATCTCTTTGATGGTCGCATCGCGGAAGTCCGAGGCCGCTCCGGCCGGTGCCTGATCCCACGCCGCACCCTCGATCTGAGTCCTGAGCTCATCGGCCGTCCCACGCAGTGTCGCGGCCTCGGCCTCAAGCTTCACCAGCGCGGCCTTTGCCTCCGGGCTCCCCTCGGTCCCCACCGAGTCACGCGCCGTCTTCACGACCTCATCGATCCGCTCGATCAGCCGCACCACACGATCAACCCTCGGCGGATCCGTCGGCCGTGCCTCGATGATGCGCTTGCGGTACTCCTCGACCGCGCCCAGCGCCCGGCGAAACTCGCCACCCTCCGTTGCGAAGGCACGCGCCTGATCATTCAACCGTTTGCGTTCCGCGGCGTCGGGCTTGACTCCCTCAACCAGCGTCGGGGCCAACTCCGCGAGCATTGCTTCGCGCTTCTGCACCACCACGGTCCACGCCTTCGCCGCCTCTCGCGCGTTATTCTCAACCAGCGTTGTCTCAAACTCGGCGTCGGGGTTTGTGATCCGTCGCGCCCCGTCCTCACCCTGTGCAAACTCCGCCGCGAGCCACTCCGGCGTCGCCACCGGCGACTCAAGCACTACCTCCGGCTCGGTCGGCGTCACCACCACCGGCGGCTTCATCACCTGCCAAGCAACAAACGCGCCGCCGCCCAGCACGACGATCGCCGCGACCGCCGCGACCGCGACCTTGGACCCACCACCGCCGCCGCCCTCTGCGACCTTCAAGCACTCGGCAAGGCCCGCATCAAGCTCGGCCAGTGTGGCCTTGCCCGCATCACCCGGCGTA
>JBBQGR010000331.1:0-3491 GCA_038323185.1 Phycisphaerales bacterium
ATTACGTAATCGGCCAAGATCACGCCAAGAAGGTTCTCTCGGTCGCGGTCCACAACCACTACAAGCGCCTCATGCACCTCGAGTCCGATCAGGCAGGCTCCGTCGAGATCGACAAGAGCAACATCCTCATGGTCGGGCCCACCGGCTCGGGTAAGACGCTCCTCGCCAAGAGCCTCGCCCGCATGCTGAAAGTCCCCTTTGCCATCGGCGATGCCACAACCCTCACCGAAGCTGGCTACGTCGGCGAAGACGTCGAGAATCTCATCCTCAAGCTCCTCCAGAGCGCCGACTTCGACCTCGAAGCCGCCCAGCGAGGCATCATCTACATCGACGAGATCGACAAGATCGGCAAGACCAGCAACAACGTCAGCATCACCCGCGACGTCAGCGGCGAGGGCGTCCAGCAGAGCCTCCTCAAAATGCTTGAAGGCACCGTCAGCAACGTTCCACCCCAGGGCGGCCGCAAGCACCCAGAGCAGCAGTACATCCAGGTCGACACCACCAACATCCTCTTCATCTGCGGCGGCACGTTCGTCGGCCTCGAAGAGATCATCCGCCGCCGCCTCGGCAAGACCCGCATCGGCTTCACCCTCGAGCGCGAGGCCGGCGACGAGGTCGAAGAGTCCGGCAAGGTCCTCCTCCAGGTCACCGCCGACGATCTCATCGAGTTCGGAATGATCCCCGAGTTTGTCGGTCGCCTGCCGGTCCTGGCGCCCCTCGCCCCGCTCACGATCGACACGCTCATGCACATCCTGACCGAGCCCAAGAACGCCATCGTCCGCCAGTACCAACACCTCTTCGCGCTCGAGAACGCCAAGCTCAACTTCACCAGCGGCGCAATGCGAAAGATCGCCGAGCGCGCCCTCAAGCGAGACACCGGCGCCCGAGCCCTCCGCGCCGTCATGGAGGAGATCATGCTCGATCTCATGTACGAGCTCCCCGAGCACCGCCACGAAGGCGCCGAGTACCTCGTCGACGAACGCGCCATCGAAAGCAAGGGCTCGCTCACGGAACTCCGCGTCAACCGCAAGGAAATCGCCTGAGCCAAGCCCGCCCGCACCAGCCAATCTCAAACAGCCCGCACGCGCCCAGCGTGCGGGCTTTCGTTTTGGAAGTAGCCAGGTAGTCGTGCGACGCCTGTCATCGAGCACCAGAGCTCGCGCACCCAACCGGCTTCACACTCAACCACTCAACCACTTCTTTCAGCCCGGATACGTGCTCGAAGTCCGGTCCGTCTCCCAGACCGTCACATGCGCCAGCCGCGAGCCCGCGACGAGCGCGATCTTCTGCTCCAGCAACCCATAGAAAACCTTCGCGATGTTCTCAACCGACGGGTTGACACCATCAGGCCCAAACTCCGGCGCATCAAGGTTCAGGTGCTTGTGGTCGAATCGCTGGAGGATCTCCCGCTCCACGATCTCTTCCAGCTGCTGGAGCGAGATGCTCGGCACGCCCGCCGCGCCGAGCGTCACCTCAACCGCCGGCTCCACCTGATAATTGTGCCCGTGCCCGTTCGGATGATTGCACTTTCCAAACAGCGCGAGATTCTGCTCTGGCGACATCGACGCAACGTGCAACCGGTGCGACGCCGCGAAATCAAACCGCTGACGCAACGTGGCCTTGCCCGGAGTCTTCATGCACATCTCCCATGAGTAGTACGGGCTCAGCTGGAGCCGGCACAAATCCAACCGACCCCCGACCCCATCGTTGATGGCCGAAACGAATCGAACCATCGAAACGGTGGGGGGCTCCCAGGGCGCTGTCTCCGCCGCGTGCTCCAGCACTGGCAGCGCCAACGACCTCACCACACGGTCAATCTCCTTGATGTCCAGCATGTACGAGCCCGTCGGATCAAGCTCACCAACAAGCTGCAGGATCAACTCATAGTGCCGCCCAAGCCCCACCATCGACGGCCTCGCGGCGTACGCGTTTGGAGTCTGGTCGCCCTGTGACCCCGACGAACCCGGATCACTCCCCGGAATCTTCGGATTGACGCTGCATCGAACTACTCGAGTCAATCGGAACATATGGTCAGCGTAGGGATCTGATCGTCGGGCGAACTGCCCCCAATTGCCGACCTCGCAATTCCCAGGATGGCAAGACGGCTACCGGCACAGCTCAGCAAAAGGAACGGACCAATGAACGCGCCAAGCAATCGCACCAACCGCGCCACCCTCGCAACCGCCGCAGCTTCAATCCTCCTCGGCCTCGCGCCGCTCACATTCGCCCAGGAAGCCGTCCCGGCCAAGCCCGCGCAGCCACCCGCCACTCAGCCAGAAAAGACACCCGAGTCCCCCGCCCCCGCAGCCCCCGCCACCCCTGCCACGCCCGCGGCCCCGGCCGCGCCCTCCGCCCCAAAAGCAAAGGCCAACCCCATGGTCCTCTCGCACACCGTCAAGGACATCGATGGCAAGGACGTCAACCTCGCAGACTACAAGGGCAAGGTCGTCCTGATCGTCAACGTCGCCAGCAACTGCGGCTTCACCAGCCAATACAAGGGCCTTGAGGCCCTCTACGAAGCACGCAAGGACAGCGGCCTCGTCATCCTCGGCTTCCCCGCCAACAACTTCGGCAACCAGGAGCCCGGCAACAACTCCGAGATCAAGGCCTTCTGCGAGAGCAACTACAAAGTAACCTTCCCCATGTTCGCCAAGATCTCCGTGATGGGCGAGGACCAGCACCCACTCTTCAAGCAGCTCCAGTCCCAGCCCGGCAGCATCGGCGGTCCACCAAGCTGGAACTTCACCAAGTACCTCGTCGACCGTGCCGGCAACGTCATCGCCCGCTTCGAGTCGCGCGTCAAGCCCGATGACGCCACGATGGTCGGCAAGATCAAAGAACTTCTCGCGGCCAAGTAAGCACGCCGCGCCAATTCCATCCCAGCCCTCGCCCGCACAAACCGCTCCGACACCACAATCTCCGGCGCCGCCAGTCGAGTCACCTCGACCCAACTGGTGGTCGCGCCATGCGCTACCCCTCAATGCCAAAACGCCCCCGCGCTCGACGCCAAGCGGCCTCCCCACTCGATGCCCAGATGCCTCCTGCCCAGATGCCTTCTTAACTCAAAACCTCTTCCCTCTACCTGCCTTCATGCCTCTCCGTTCATCCCTTCCTGTGCGCACAAAACTCCCGCCCACCCCCCATCCCTCGCAAAATCTCACAGATTATTTCTACCCCTAGATTCCCAGCCTGAAACCCACCTGAGCCTCCAACCTCGAACGCTCCCTGTGCGCACAGGCGCGGGCGCGAGGCGTGTGTATAGAGGCCCGCATTATTTCGGCCCAAGTTAGAGTCGCCAGCCCAGTCGGTCGGCCAGCAAGGTGCAAAGGCACCAAGCCAAGGCCCGGTGGTCCAACCGGCGACAAAGACGAGGATCGAGAGAAACGCAAAGCTTCGCGGTCGTGCCCACACAGGTCAGCCAAGAGGCAGCTTGCGATCCTCAAAGCCCCTGTCAAAGGTCACGCCCGTCCAAGTGCGCCCGCGACAACGCC
>JBBQGR010000332.1:0-3476 GCA_038323185.1 Phycisphaerales bacterium
GGCGCAGTTGCCGCTGACGACGAACGCCGCCAGGATCTGAGCATCGGTCAGGTCGGAGTTCTCATCGCCGTTGAGATCACCATCGAGCCAAGTGGGCTCTGGGGTGAGCAGGCCGACGAAGACCTGAGCCATCTGCTGCGCGTCGGTCAGGTCGACGTTCTCGTCCTGGTTGAAGTCGTAGTCGCAGGTGGGGCCGGAGGGGCCGCCCTGGCCGAACTCGATATCGTCCCACCAGGCGGCCCCGCCCGCGAAGGAGGGCTGATCGGGCTGGAGGTGGATGAGAGCGATGCGGACCGCGGTTGTGCCAGCAGGAGCGACACCCGTGACAGCGACGGGTTGGAAGACATCGGGGGCGGTCGTCGCATCAACGGCGAGCGTCGACTCGAAGCTGATGAGGTTGCCGGTGAGATCACGCCACTCGATGTTCATGACCACGAAGTTGCCACCGCTGACTCGGTCGTTGGCGGTCGTTCCCGCGAACGCGGACCCGGTCCAGGTCTGGCCGGGCTCGGCGGGGAACTGCTGGAAGACGCCGCTGGCGTTGAAGCCCCCGAAGAAATTGCCGAACATCTTGGCAGAGCCAGCACCGCTGCGCACGAACGAACCATCGCCGAAGGTGTTGCCGAAGGCGCTCCAGCCGCCCAGCCCGCTCTCACAGCCGGGAGTCACGAGGCCCGAGAGCGTGACCTGCGCCAGGGCCGCGTCGTCGTAGAAGATCGCGCCGGGCGCCAGCGCCGGGCCCTGGAGATGGAGCAGGTTGAGGCGAGCCGCGACGGTGCCGCCGGGGGCGATTCCGGTCACGGTCGACTGCGTCCAAGTGTCAAGCGGCGAGCTGGCGTTGCCAGCCGGCGCGCTGTCGAAGCTGATGATCGTGCCGCCGGAATTGATCCACTCGATGTTCACCGCGCCGAAGTTGTCGGCCTGGATCGGGTCGCTGCTCGAGTTCAGCCAGTAGGCCGAGCCCTGGAACGCCTGGCCCGGCGCGGCGGGGATCGCCTGGAAGACGCCCGCGGCGTTGAAGGCGACAGAGCCGTTGCCGAACATCTTGACCGACACCGCGCCGGAGCGGAAGATCGCAAACTCGGGAACCGCGTTCTCGAAGTTGGTCCACTGGTCAAAGATGGTCGAAGTGCCGGGAATCTCAAAGCTGGGATTCTGAATCTGGGCGTGGGCAACGCAGCCACAAGCCATCGCGGCAGCAGCCGCCAAGTACGTCGTCAGTCGCATCGGTATCTCCTTTTCTCTTGATTCCAGAAGTCGGGAACAATGATCCATCGAAACGAATGGTGAGCGGCGATCGCCGCGATTGGCCTCTCATTACGGCGTTGGTCGTCGGCGTGTGTTCGGCTTGGATCGCGCGGTCCGAGGCTGGCTTTGCATCGTGGCCCTGGGTGCTGAAGCAGTACCGTTGACCTCGAACACGGTTGCGGTCGTTCGCCTGAACATGCCCGACGAGGCACCCGATCCCTTCGAAAGGGTTCGAGTCAGCCACACGGCCGCCTCGTACCCAAGGGCCGAAGCATCCTGGCAGACCGCCGTCAAGCGGGGCCAGACGTGCATGCGCACGTCGCCGTCGTCAACTCCGACGACAGAAAGATCGCCGGGGATCTGGATGCCCCGCTCCTGCGCCCGTCGCATGATGCCCAGCGACGTCATGGGGTTGGTAGCGAAGACGGCCGTGATGGCCGGGCGACGATCAGCGATCATGTCGAGCACTTGCTCACCCGAAGAAAGCGACGCAGGCAACTCAAAGATGCACGAGGCATCAACGGGAAGGCCCGCGCAGTGCAGCGCATCCGCGTACGCGCGCCGACGCTCGGCGTGGTCACTGTCAGCGACGCTGTGGATCGCAAGCGCAATGCCCGTGTGCCCAATCGCAATCAGATGCTCAACGGCGCGCCGGCAGCTGGAGTACGACTCGGCGCGGATGTAGTTGACGCCCGGCTCGTCAAAGTGCTCTGAAATCACGATCGCCGGGAACTTCTCCGCCGCGATCTCAAGGATCATGGGCCGCGAGTGCCGGAAGCACCGCAGCACCACACCCCGCACACCCTTTCGCAGGAAGAACTGCGTGTAGGTCTCATCGGGCTTCTTGTCGCGACGGATGCTCAGGAGCTTGAGATCAAACTGCTCAACCTCAAGCCCCCGCATGATGCCGCTCAGCAGCGTGGGCTCGAAGGAGCCATACTCGGTCCGGATCGGCTCATCGGGATACGCCAGCGCAATCACGTTCGAGATGCGGCGTCCAACACGCGGAAAATAGCCAAGCTCGTTGATCCGATCGAGCACGCGATGGCGAGTCTCCTCGTCAACGTTCGAGCGGTTGTTCAGCACCCGCGAGACTGTCGCGGGTGAGACGTTGAGGTGCTTGGCAATGGCTCTAACTGATGACACGAGCACCATCTCCTGTCGGAACCGTCCGGGGGTCATGAAACCGTTTCACCACAAATCTACCACGATGCCGTCCAGAACGCAACCCGATTTGTTCAGAACAGGCAAAGTGGCCGCTCTGACTCCACAAGACCATTCGCCATAAGGACATCGACAACCCCCCGTAAATGCACTGGCGGAGCGATGTTGCGACAGTTGAAGTCCGCCAGCGGAGTCCCGGTGGCCTTCCTCACACTTAGTTGACTTCGCAGATCTTGTTAATGAAACAGTTGCGGAGGGAGGTCGTTTGAGGTAGGCTAGCGACGCAGACCGCCTCGTGGCGGTCCTGTGTGAGCCCGCCTGGAGCGCGGGCGTTGAAAGGCGCAAGCCTAGAAAGAGAGAGTTCGATGAAGATGTGTGCTGTTTCGATCGTGACCGCGGCGATGCTCGCCTCGGGTTCTGCCGCCCTCGCCCAGAACTTTGTGAACCCCGGCTTCGAGAACGGCCTTTCCGGCTGGTCCGGCTTCGGCAACCAGTTCGCTGACACAACGACTCCGCGCACCGGCGACGGCGTCGCCAAGATGTTCGGCACATTCACCGGCGGTTTCGGCGTTTCCGGCCTCTTTCAGACCTTCCCGGCAGCCCCCGGCCAGATGTGGACCATGTCAGGCTTCTTTCGTCACAACACGGGCGACGCCCTCTTCGGCAACGGCCCCGCCAACTCCAACTGGGTGATCTCCAAGCTCTCGTTCCGCAACGCTGCTGACCAGGAAATCGGCTTTGCCGAGAGCGCCCCGTTCGATGGCCGCAATCTCGTTGATGTCTGGACGCCCACCTCCGCCGTCGGCGCGGCCCCCGCCAACACCGTCGCGGTGCAGGCCTTCTTCCTCTTCATCCAGCCCAACTTCGACGGCGGCTCGGTCCTGATCGATGATGCTTTGCTCGTCCCCGCCCCCGGCGTTGCCAGCTTTCTCGCCGTCGGCGGCATCGCCCTCGGCGCTCGCCGCCGCCGCGCCCGCTAATTGATGTCCAGGTCCATCGTCGGCCCACGCGGGCGAACTCGCCCGCGTGGGACGGACCCTTGCTGAACGAACCGCAGAACTGGT
>JBBQGR010000333.1:0-3474 GCA_038323185.1 Phycisphaerales bacterium
GCCGCGGCTCAGGTCGAGCAGGAACTGCTCTCGCTTGTCGGAGGACTGGAGCGGCAAGACGAGCGACTGGCCGCCCATGGGGAAGTCGCTCCGGTCTTCGGTGGCACGGTGCTTCTCCATGGCGATCAAGGCATCCGCCTCCGCCTGCGTGAGATTGATGTCCGCCATCAGACCGCCCCCACGAACAAACTTCCGGTGCCATGTATCCACCGTCTGCCTGGTGCGATCTCCGCGCCGTTGCGCACGGCCCAGCCGATGCTCTCCAGCCAGGCGAGGGCGGCCTGCTCGACGACCGATTCGGTGACGCCGCGCGCTGTCATTCGTCACCCCCTTCTTCGGCGGGCGGATCGACGAGTTTGGCCATCGCCGCGAAGTGACCGGGGTCTTGATCCTTGATGAACTCCAGAAGGTTCTTGAGAACGGAGCGCGCCTCCCCCAGAGAGGACGGGTCATGCTCGGGCTCTCCAATCGTGTCACCGTGCGAGTGTGTGTGCAGGAACCGGAGTATTCGCAGCTTCTTGGCTTCGTCGAAGTTCACGTCCTTTAATTTCTGCCACAGCTCGCCAGACACTTGCGGCTGGCGGAACGCGAGGAACGCCTCCAGAAGGCGGCGCGCCATGTTCGGGAGGATGTAGCTGTCCTCCAACATTGGTGGCGGGGACGCTCTTGCGGCCCGGTAGATGCGAGCGAAAAGATAGTGATACTCCGACTCGTACTTTTCGAGCAGCGGATCAAGCGGGCGGATGGTGGAGCATCGTTGACTCCCGTCGCTTACGCAGTCCAGCATGTAAAACCGCGCCTGCTTCTTGTCCTTGCCTTTGAGATGGTGAAGCCAGTTCCGAACGAGTCGGAAGAACGTGAAGTTGTGCGTGAGGATAAACAGCTGCGCTGCCTCTTGCGTGCGCTGCCGGATGAAGCCAAACGCAAGATACAGCGCATTGGCGTCAAGGCTGGATACCGGGTCGTCAAGAACGACCACGCCCTTCGCCAGGTCAAACCGCCGGTCCTTGAGAGACTTCAGGAAGTAAAGCAAAGCGATCGCAGTCGTTTCGCCCTCGCTCAGCGCCTGCGCCGGAATGCCGTTTCGTGTGATCGTGTACCCAGTGTCCTTGATCTCCAGGCGCAGTTCGCTGTGGCCCAGGTATTTACGAAGGTCGTCGTTGAGTTCCTCGGCGGGTTGTCGGTGTTCGACAATCGCGCGCTCCAGCATTTCGATCTGCTCGTTCAGGCGATTCGTCTTGGCATCTGCTTCGCTGACGGCAGTCTCCGACGCATGAACTGAGTTCTTGAGGCTTTGAAACTCGTCCAGGACGCCAGCGACGGAGTCGGCTTCCAGACGTTGTCTCGCCGTGGTCACCCGAGTTTGGAAATCGTCGCAGGCCTGGTTGTGTTTCTGGATGACCTCGTTCAGGCGACCAACGACCGTTGAGTCCACTGCCGGGCGACCGACATTGGGTTCAAGCTTCTCAAAAGGCCGGCCTCTCTTGTCCGTCAGAGCCTGCACCAGCGAGTTGATGAACGCGTTGGTTGACGCGACCGCTTGGCGTAGCGCAGCTTCGGCGGCAGCGTACTCCGCAGCAAGATCGTCGTAGAGCTCGGCGCGGTTCGGAAGTGTGAGTCCTGCCCCTGCCTCCGCTGCCGTATTGAGTCGGCCGATGTCCGCATCCAGCCGCTTCATGAACTGCTCGTACTCGACGTTGAAGTGCGCCTCGATCGTGGCCAGACGATCGCCCGGCAATCCCTGCTCACAGAAGAGGCATTGATCAACCTGCCTTTCTTGGTGCAAGCCGAGGCCCTGGCGCACCCACGCGGACAACGACGGGTCATCCTTGAGCGACTGGATCGCCGCCGACACCACCGTTGTCGAGAGCAACTCGGACACGGTATTGGCCAGCGTCATTAGCACCGGCAGCTGGTACGTGAGCGGCTGAAGCTTCGGTTTCGGACTGGATCGGTGCTGCACGAGCAATGTGGCGCGATCAGAGTCGCTGAGTCGATGGGTCTCTTTGTCGCCCGCCTCCACCATGCTCTGCGCGCGCATTCGGAAGGTGGACTTGTCGTAGTTGTTGTACTGGTTTGAACCGGATGACCTCAGCGTCTCCTTGATCACCGCGGCCCGATCGATGCCGTGCTTGTCGAGCGCTTTGTCTGCGTCCCGCTTCTTCGACCGCCCGGATTCCAACTCAGTCTGGGCATCCGCGAGATTCTTCCTGAGCTTCTCGACCTCCTTCTGCTTCTCGACGCTCTCCTTCCCCACGACGAGGATGTGGGGCACCTCGCCGCCACCAAGCGGGAAGACGCTCTCCGTGACAAAGTCCCGATTGAAAACCCGGACGGGAAGCGTTACCTGGCCAAAGTCGCGACCGCTGACATCTGCCGCGTTGATGGTGAAGGTGACCTCACCGTTGGCGGGCACCGTCCTTGTCTCCAATGCGCGAAACAGCTTGCTGATAGTGGTCTTTCCCGAGCCGTTCCATCCGTAGATCAGGTTGTAGCGGCCGAAAGTCGGCAACTTCGCCGCCCAGGTGAAGTCGCGCAAGACTCCAGGGTGACGCCGGCGCACTTTGCGAGTGATGGCCATCAGTCCCACTCCCCGATGAAGCGTGCCGCGTCCTTCACCCGCAGTTCGCCGGAAATGAGCTTGGGCAGTAGAGTGTCGCGCAGGGCAGCGAGGGTGACATTCTCACCTACGTATTTCCGTCGCCAGATCGGACTGACGAAGTCGAGATACTTGTCAAGGACCGGAGTTGGTGGTTTCGGCACTTCCTTGCCGCCTAGGAGCGAGTTGGCGTCGAGATTTGGAACCGACGTGCCGTTCACGTGCTCCCAGATTTCGCCAGACTCCCTCATGCCGTGCAGCCAAGCGTCGAGGTACACCGCCCTTGCAGCGGAGTCACAGCGAATTCGCTTGCAGAAGTTCGAATAGAGACAAGGCCCCAAAGCTTGCAAGAGACCTGTGCACATCCAAAGCGGTCTACCCGTCGGCCCTGCGCCGGAACCCGCGACAAGCACGTCTCTGTCGTCCATCACTCTGCGGTCGAGACTTGATGGCTTGAACCATCGGCGGGGTGCTGACGCGTACCCATCGCGACGCAAGTGTTCGAGGTCAACTCCGCGCAGGCAGGTTGCCTCGACAGCGCCAGCAAACGTCTCGTCCTCCCCCCAGTGGCCGCCGATTGTCAATTCGCCAAGCGTTCCCAGTGTTCCCACCTCCCACCCCGCCGGAATCTCGCCTAGATGGGAGTCCTCGAATCGGTCGGGGAAGAGGTCGGTAGTGGGTTTGGGGAGGCCAGGGTCGTGGCCTTCGGCCCCTTCGACGTTGCTCAGGGCATGCTTGGCGCGGACGGGGTCGAAGTCCACGAACCACGACTTGAAGAGCGCCCGCGCCATCGCCTCCAGCGTCTCGTTCATCCGCCGGTTCAGCTCGATCTTGTCGTCCAGCGTGCCGAGGATGTGGGCGATGGCGCGTTGTTC
>JBBQGR010000334.1:0-3462 GCA_038323185.1 Phycisphaerales bacterium
GAAGCGTGAAGCCAAAGCTGGCGAGTTCGGCCGCGAAGACCGCGACGGGCATCTTGCCGCGCTGATCGAGCAGCTTGAAGAGCGCCGCGTGGCGATCTTCCGGGATGTCGATAGAGCGCAGCCACTCCTGCAGCGCCGAGCGGTGGTTGATCTTGACGCGCAGGTCCTGGGGCGTGAAGCCCAGCGTTCGCAGCAGCGAGACGCAGCAGGCGATGACCTCCGCGTCGGCCTGCGGCGACGAATCGCCGAGCATGTCGACATTCCACTGCAAGAACTCACGCAGGCGGCCGCGCTGGGGGCGCTCGGCGCGGAAGAAGGGCCCCGACATGAACCACTTTGTGGGCTTGGGAAGGCTGCCGGCGCGCGCGGCGTAGAGGCGCGCGAGCGTGGGCGTGAACTCGGGGCGCAGCGCGTAGGGCGCTTGGCGCGTCTGCGTCAGGCGCGTGAGTTCTTCCTCGTCCTTGCCGCTGAAGACGCCGAAGATCTCAGAGACGATCGCGTCGCCACTCTTGGCTGTGTAGAGCTCGATCTGCTCGAAGGTCGGGCCGTCCACTTCCTCGAAGCCGTGGCGGAGCGAGGTTGTGCGCCATGCCTCGGTGATGAAGCGGCGCTTGGCGGCGTCCATGGGGTAGAGATCTCGAAGGCCCTTGGGAGCCTGGAATGTTGTGGTAGGAGGCATGGGTCAAGGTTAGCACGCGGGGAAGGCGGTTCGGCCTTTCCGCACGCGCGCTAGCCTTACTTCACCGCCTTCCAGCCATACGGCGTGTAGGTTCGCTCGACGGAGCCATCGTCGTAGAGGTCCATGATGGCGTATCCCTCGGTTGCTTCTGCGTTTGCTCCGTTCCACCATGAGCCGCTGACGGCGCCGTTGCAGAAGTAGATGATGCCGCGGTGGTGGACCTCGTCGATTCGGTGGGTGTGGCCGGAGAGGCAGGCACGGACGTTGGCCTTCTCCATGAGGCTTCGCAGCTGGGGCGAGTCGACGTGCATGATGCCGCCGAGGATCTCGCGGACCGTGGTCTTCTCGCGCGGACCACCGAGGATTGACGTGACGGTGAGGATCGGGATGTGGCTGACGACGAGTGTGTGCTTCGCGGGTGTTGGGGCTGCGAGCTCGTTGGTGAACCAATCGAGCTGGGCCTCGTCGAGCTTGCCGAGATAGCCGTTGGCGTCTTGCGGGTCCACGTGCGTGCTGTCGAGCGTGATGATGCGCCAATCGCCGCGCAACATCGCGTTGAACGCGGCGGGCATGCCGAGGGTCTCGACGGCGAGCTGCTTGCCCCAACCCTTCTCTGCTCCGGTGCTCTTGCTCTTCTGCTTGTTCCAGCCCCAGATGTCGTGGTTTCCGAGCGTGTGGACGACGGGCGCTGGCGCGTTGGCGAGGGCCTTGGTGAGGAGCTCCCACTGGAGGCGCGAGCGGGTTTGGTCCGCGGCGAACCCATCCATGATGAGGTCGCCGCCGGTGACGATGAGGTCGGGCTTGTCCTGGAGCGAGCCGATGTGCGAGAGGCACGCCGCGACGCCCTTGTCGGCACCCTTCTCGGGCTGGATGTGAAGGTCGGTCATATGAACAAGGCGGAGGGAGCGTGCGCGATGCGTGGCGGCGCGCGCGGGAGTGCTCTGGGCGGCGCGGCCGACCAGGGGCATCGCGAGCATGGCGGCGGCGGCCGCGAGGACAGAGCGGCGCGAGGGGCCGGGGGCGGGCGTGCCCTGCGCGGCGAGCGGGGCCTGGTGGGCGCTGGTGACAGGGCGTGACTGCGGCGTGGCTTGGGTGATGCTCTTCATGGTTTCAAGGTATCTCCGCGGCGAGTTTGATGTGTTGTGGTGGTGTGAAATGTGGCGTGCGGCGGGGTGCGGGAGAGAGGCTGCGTCGATGCGGGCGGGAGGGGCGCGGCACGAGAAGTGGTTCGTGCGATCTTCGCGGCGGCGCTACGGTTGGGTCATGTCTCAGCCGTCCGTGCCCTCGGGTTCGTTTCTTCCGGTCAATCCTGGTCCCGACGCCGCGACGAGCGTTGGGATGCGGTATCGAGATCTGACTTGGCAGCAGCGCCTTGAGCATGTGGTCTCGACGATGCGCGAGATCAGCACGATCACGGATCCGCAGGAGATGGCGACGACGTACGGCCGGCGCATGCGCGGGACCGTGACGCCGGGCCACACCATCTCGGTCTCGAGGCGGGACCTGCTGGCCCCGCAGTACCGGATTACGCGGAGCACGCTGTGGCCCGTGCAGCCCGACCCCTGGCGCGAGCGTGAGAAGCTTCCGCTGCTGGACCGGGGCATCCTTGGCGAGCTGATCTACGCCGACCAGCCGCGGATCGTGCCCTCGTTCCGTGCGGATCTCTCGGACCCGGCGTACGAGTACCTCAAGCACGCCCGGAGTCTGCTCGCAATTCCGCAGTATGAGAACGGGACCGCGCTCAACATGGTGGTCTTCACGAGCTTTGAGGATCAGCCCATCGAACCCGAGCGGCTGCCCGAGCTGGTGCTGACGAGCAACCTCTTTGGTCGCGGCACGAAGGCGCTGGTCCTCTCGCGCGAGCTGCGGGAGGCGTATGAGGCGCTTGATCGCGAGCTGCGCACGGTGCAGGAGATCCAGCTGTCGCTGCTGCCGCGGGAGACACCGGACTTGCGCACGATGGAGCTGGCGACGCACTATCAGACGTCGCGCAGGGCGGGCGGGGACTACTACGACTTCTTTGATCTGGGCGTCGGGCTGGCGGGGCACAAGCGCCTTGGGATTCTCGTGGCGGATGTGAGTGGCCACGGGACTCCTGCGGCGGTGCTGATGGCGATCACGCATGCGGTTGCGCATCTCACACCGGAGCAGCCCTCGCCGCCGGACAAGGTGCTGGGGCACTTGAACGATCGGCTGTGCTCGCTCTACACGCGCGACGGTGGCAACTTCGTGACGGCGATCTACGGCGTGTACGACGATGAGACGCGGACGTTCACATTCGCGAATGCGGGGCATCCGGATCCGATCGTGCGAACGTTTGCGGATGGCGCTTCGGGAGGCCTGACGTGCGTGCAGCATCCCAACGGCGGCCCGCCGCTGGGCGTTGTGGAGGGGATGGAGTTCGGGACGCACGAGATCAGGCTCGGTCCTGGTGAGGCGCTGGTGCTGTACACCGATGGCATTCCGGAAGCGTTCAACAACCAAGGGCAGATGTTCGGGGATGATCGCCTGCGCGAGACGATCCAGCGGGCGGGGCCGAAGGCCGACGACATCGCCGCGGCGATCGTGGAGGGCGTGGGCGATTTCGCGGGGCTTGCGGCACGAAGCGATGACCGGACACTGGTGGTTGGTGTGGTTCGTGCGCGCGAGGGCGCGTGAACGCGCGCTAGCAGGGGCGAGGAGTTGCGATGCAGAGTTTTCTTTTTCTTGGTGCAACGCTGCTGCTCCTGATCATCGGCGCGGTGGTGCTTGGTTTTTACGTTGCGCGTGAGGAGAAGGCACGG
>JBBQGR010000335.1:0-3462 GCA_038323185.1 Phycisphaerales bacterium
GCACGTGAGGTTCGCGATCCCGCCGCGCCAGGCGTGGCGCGACCAGAGCCGCGCGGCCTCCACCGCATCACGCCGCGCCGCCAGCGCCGCGCCATCCACATGCTGAAAGGCAATCGTGGCGAGCGGCCCACCTCGCGCGCGAAGCATGACCGCGGCGCGCGCGATATCGCTCTCGGCACCAATGGCTGTGATCGCGTTAGTCGCTGTATTCGCTCTGGTCGCCGCGCCACCGCCCATGCTCGTGATCAGCCGCGAGCCGGTGCGCTCCAGCAAGCTCTGGCCGCAGACCGCCCGATCCCAGCCCGGTTCGAGCACGATGGTTCCGGTGATGGTGACGGCGCCGCGAGTGATCTCGATGTCGGCATCGGCGCTCTTGTTCGAGCGCGTTGAATCCCGCTCGGTGGTGCCGCGATGCTCGCCCGATGTGTCGCGAGCGTGCGATGGCGGCACGGTCTGGTCGCGCGTTCGTAGTCGCCCCGTCGTGAAGGCGTCGAGCGCCTGCTCCAGGAGTTTCGCGGAGTGGTCCGACGCTTCGCCAAGCCATGCAACGTTCTTGAGATCTCGCTCGACCTGTCTCGCCTGACGCTGCACGCCCGCGGCCCCCTCAACCTCGATGGCTCGATCGGCCTTGAAGCGGTTGAGCTGGCCGGTCTGGTTGATGTGCTGTACGAGCCAGTACGCGGGCTCCTTGCTCGCGCGTTCTGCAATGGACTGAACTTCCAGCACCAGCCGGTCAACCCTGCCCTGCTCGGCGCCATCGCTGATCATGCCGCGCATGCGCTCGAGAATCGCCGCGGCGTCGCGGCTGGCCATCTGCACCCGTCGCGCGGACCTGATCATCTCGCGCAGCCGCGCCTCCACACGCCCGGCCAGCGCCGCGTCGTCGCGTCGCGCCGCGCGAGCAATCGGCGGCAGCATCGGGGCACTCTGCGATCCATCGGGGTCGGCCCCAGCGTCGGCGAGCGCCGATCGCAGCGTGGCTTCGTGCGTAGCGCGCTTGCGCACGCCCCCCTCGGTCGCGTCGATGGTCGTCAGCCCCAGGGACCGGTCCCGCGTGAAGTCACGCTCGAATTGCACAAGGTACGTGGCCATCTGCTCGTCGGTGTAGATGTGCCCGCCGCCCTGCGCCTCGACCTTGCGAAGCAGCGAGCGCATCCTTGCGATGCGTTCCCACTCCAGCATTTCGAGCGTTCTGAACTCGCCAAGCTCGCAACCCCACACGCGATGGATCGCCGCGCCGGGCGCGTAGTACTGGTGGTCGGTGAATCCAAGGTCCTGTCCGATGAGGACGACAGGTTCGCAGCCAAGATGCCGCGCGAGATAGTACGAGAGATGCGCGACGGTCGCGCCCGGCTGCAACTTCCCCTTGTCGCCCGTCTCTCTCGCCAGCACATCGCCCAGCACGCGCTCAAGGACATCATCGCCAGCGCAGCGGATCTCACCAGGAAACGCGGCGAGGATCGCGGGGTTGGCCTTGGGCTCCACCACCAGCGTCACGCCCTCCACATCCTCGCGCGTCAACCCCTCGTAGAAGCGCCTGCTGATCTCGTGATAGTCCAGCGCCGTCACGAAATGCGGCCGGATTCCGCGATCCAGCAGCGTCTTCAGCACCGTCTGCACCGCGATGATCACAACGCGATCTCTCACGCCGGGGCGCGACAGGAGCTCGATGTTCCGAGCCAGGCTTGGCCCCGCGCTCACAACGACCGCCGCGCGTCCACGCATCGAGCCCGCAAGCTCCGCCACGCCGGGGCAGAAGGCGTACCAGCGCAGGTTCTGGAGCAGATTGCGGACCGTGACGTCCATCTGAACAAGCGTTGTGACCACATTGGTCCGCACCGCCCGCACCACCGCCTCGACGCTTCGTGCGAAGACCGAGGTCGCCTCACCAAGGCGACCCATGCTCGGCGGATGATCAACCACACGCGTGCCGCAGGAGACCAGAGCCTCCAGGCCCGCAAGGCCCCGCGAGAGCGCCGCCGTGTCTTCCGGATCCGTGATCAGCACAAGGTTTCCGGCGGCGAGCCACGCGGAGCAATCTACCCGTTCCAGCACGCCACGCAGCAGCGCGACATCCGTCTCCAGCACCACAGCGCAGCCATGCTCGCCCAGCCTGCGGCACAACGCCGCGACATGATGCCCGCACCCAAACCCACGCACCACCACCGCCGCCGCAAGCACCAGGTCAACCTGGCCCGCAAGCGCCTCCCCCTCTGCCAATGGTCCTCGCGCACTCGCCAGCCGCCTGCCGCGGCCGTCGGCCCCCGGCAGCGTTCCCGTCAGACCCCCATCGGCCGCGAGTACAAGCTCAATCCTCGCGCGCACAACCGCGCTCGGATCAGTCCGAGCAATGGCCTCCGCCGCCGCCTCGCTCCGAATCAGGAGCAACGCCAGATTTCGCTCGAGAACCTCGGGCCTGGGTAGCAACGTACCACCGTGGGCCTTCTCGCCGAGCTTCTCACCAATGATCGCGATTCCAGGAAAACCCATGCAACTCCCGATTCTCTCATCCTGTACCGTTCCAAGGACCCAAAGCCTGCGGTCCCGAGTCGGTCGCAGTAGCAGGAGATCGGCCTTCTTGCAAGAGATACCCAAAAAACCGCTGCGTCGAAAGCTGCCACTCAGGAACATGACGGCGCCGTCTCACATCCGCCCCTCAGCCTCACTCCGACTCGCAACCGTGTCCCCCCTCGCCTTCTTTGGCTCACCCGCCCTCGCCCAGCTCAACTTCCTCAACATACCAGATCCCACGCCGCTGCCGACCGGCCCTCTCTGGCAGCGGCTGCTCTTTGAGAACCCGCTTCCACTCGTTGCCCTGCTCGCAACCGCTGGCGTGGTCCTCATCTTCCTCTTCAACCAGCGCGGCGACATGCGCCGGGGCCTGAAGCTTGGCCTGCCCGCGCTCCTCGCGGCCATCGGCCTCTGGGTCGTGGCCAGCGCCGTGCACACCGATCGTGAGCGGCTGAAGAAGTCGGCCATCGGCCTTGTGCGGGCCGTTGCGAGTGGCGACGCCGCAGGTGCCGATCGCGCCCTCGCCGACGACGCCATCCTCCGCACATTTATCGACGCCAGCGGCCTCCCCAAGGATCGCATCCTTGAGCGCGTCGAGCGCGACTTCCGCAAGGGCGGCTCGCTCGAGGTCAAAGAACACGCAATCCTTGAGATCCAGGCCGCGACGCAAGGCCAGAGCGACGGCTTCGTGCAGTTCAAGCTCCGCGCCACGCCGCAGGCAACCGGCGGCCCAACATTCAGCTGGTGGCGGATCGACCTCACGCGCGACTCAAGCGGCGAATGGCGCACGACCGGCATCGACCTGCTCGAAAGCTCCTTCGGGCGCCGCTGACGCGATCGCCGCAGATCGACCCGACGACGTAGTTACCCCCGCGACCCATCGGCAGCCGTCAAGCTGGGGGGCGAGGCTTCTGGCACGCGGGTTGTGCTGGGCATCGTGCCCTGCGCGGC
>JBBQGR010000336.1:0-3457 GCA_038323185.1 Phycisphaerales bacterium
AGCCCCGGCTCGGCCATCTCAACACGACGCAGCCCACCCATGCCCGGCGCGGTCCCGCCCGCGCGCCCATCAAGCAGATCACGCGTAATCCCCCGAACCTCACCCAGCACTTCCGCATTCGGCAGCCGCCCACCATCGCGCATCGCAACAATCCGTCGCGCCAGCTCGGTCACTGCCAACGGCGTCTTCTCTGAACCATCAAGAGCCGAACCATCGACCCAGGGACCCTGTGCTGTGCCCAAGGTCGCTCCTCGATCCAACCCACTCGATCTCGGGCGAGCACGTGCCGCGCGCGACAAGTTGGCTGGATTCTCTTCACCCTTCGCCGCGGCCGGAACTGGAGCCAGCGTCGTTGCATCGCCCTCTTCGCCCGCCGCACCAAGGCCCGGCAGCAGCGAGAGCATCTCCGCCGTTGCGGTGTTCAGGTCAAGCTTGCTCGCCTCGCTCATCGCGACCGACGCGCCAGCAATCGGAACCAGGCGCACGCTCCCGCGCACGCCCTCATCCTCAAACAGTGTCCACTGATTCGTCAGGATCGGCTCGCCGCCAAGCAGCAGAGTCTCGCGCTGGCCCGCGAGCTCCGCCATCGCGCCCTGCACGCCCGACCACGCCAGTGATTGGAGCCGGACACGCTCCGCCGAGCGGCGTCCGGCCTCCACATGCGCCCACGCCACAAACAGCATCGTGACCGCCGCCAACGACGCCACCGCGATCGCGATTGCGACCGCAAGAATGATGAGCCCACGCCGCGACGCTGCGCGTCCATGACTCATCCCGCACCCCCCGGCGCAGCGCCAGACGAAGTACCAATCGACGGTCCATCCGGAACCACCATCACGCGCCGGCGGCTCGGGGGCGGACCCCTATCCTCATCCCCACTCGCGCTCGCAGTTCCAAATCCATCAGCCAACCCGCCATCGCTCTCCGCGTCGGTCCCATCCGCGATCGCTCCGCCGCGCGTGGGCTCCTCCGCCGCACCATCCGTGAACCAGACGCTCACCTCAATCGCCGCCGGAAGCCGCCCCATCGCGCCGCTATCAAACGAAGTTTTCCACGTCCCTCCATCGAGGTACCGCAGCCGCACGCTCGCGATGTCGCTCGCCGCCGACTCCATCTCACTCTCGACACCCGCGCCGGGCGAAAGCCGCCTTGCCAGGATGCCGCCCGTCGCATCATCGTGACGAAACTCAAGACCAATCACATCGCTCAGCCCGCTCCCAGGCGCCACGCGCACGCCACGTGAAAGAACTCGCAGGCTGCTCTCGTCTCCACGAATCCCAGCGCCCTGCGGCCCCTCCACAAACGCGCCCACGAGCGCGGCGTCAATTTCCGAGAACAGAATGTCCACCGCGCCCTGCCGCGAGGCCTCGGTCGCAACTCGGTCCCGCCGCTCCATCAGCCCAAAGAGCATCGCGCTCAGCGCACCACTCAGCGCAAGCAGCAGCGCAATCGCCACAAGCACTTCAATCAGCGTGAACGCCCGCGAAGATTGACCAAGTAGTCGGCGCCAGCTCATCGCGGCCCTCCCGACACACCCGCGCCGCTCCCAGTCTCACCCGGCCAAACGTCCTCCTCATCACCAATCCGAACAAGCTGCTGCAGCGTCACACTCGCCGCCTCCGCCTCGCTCCCAGCGCGGGCGTACCGGATCGCACGCACCTTCACCAGCGACAGTCCCGTGAACTGCGACGGCTCGGTCTCAACCTCAATCCCCCACTCACCAACACCAACGCGCGACTCAACCGGCCCACTCATCGTCTCGGGCGAAGAGACCCCGGCCTCAATCTCTGCGAGCGCTGATCGCGCCAGATCAATCGCAAGCGCGCGATCACGCGCCGCCTCCACACTCGCCGCGGCCTGCGAAGCAAGCCCCAGGATCGTCAGCCCCGCCGCCACCAGAAGCGCCAGCGACAACAGCACCTCAAGCAGAATCGCGCCTCGCGAGCGACTCGGCACACCTCCACCATGCTGACCACGATGATCATGATGGTCAAGATGGTCAAGATGATCAAGATGATCAAGATGATCAAGATGATCACGCAACATCATGGCGCCTCCTCTCGCGAGGGTGGCACCGCTTCATTCTCATCATCATCCGCCGCCGCGCCGTCACCGTCCGCACCAACAGGCTTCGAGCCATCAGGCAGCCGCGAAGCTGAAGCCTCGCCCGATCCAAGGGCCTTTGCCCCAGTTGGGCGTGGAGTCGCAGCCTCTTTCGAGCCCCGCACATCCTCAGCGTCGGCCGCATCAGAATCCGACTTGTCCGCGGCGGCCTCATCGCGGCCGCGCGTGCCGCTCGCCATGGCCGCCGCGATTAACTCAACGATCAGCACGCCACTCCAGCCATTCGCGCGAACCGAAGCGCGTCGGCCGCGTCCGTCGCCGATGCGAACCTCGCTTGGACCAGCAACGATCGTGCCGCCCGGCCAGTAGATCGCGAGCAGCACGCTCTCACTCGCGGTGTTGCCAACTCCGCTCGACACCACGCTCTCACTCAACGCTTCTCCATCAGCGTCACTCGCGCCGACAAGGTCCCAGTCCGGATCCTCCGTAGCGTCTACCTCGGCCGCGCCCTCATCCATCGCACCACGACCAGCGTCGCCAACCTCATCAAACGCAACATCCTCATCAATCGGTCCATCACTGGACAAGCCCGGCTCAGCGAGCCCGCGTGAAACGCGCTCGCGACTCGCGACCGTCCACAGCCGCGTGAGACGCATCAGCACATCTTCGCCAGCTCGCGCCGAGGTCTCGCCCCCACCACTCCCCACCGCGCCGCGATTCGACACGCCCTCGTCACCCGGGAACTGGGAGTCGTCGCCCGTCGCGACCGCCAGCGGCGTGGCGACCAGAAGCCACTCGCCGCGCCGCCGCTCCAATCGCAGCTCCACGGCCTGACCCGATCGCTCCGCCTCCGCACGCGTAAACATCCCGCTCGCGCTCACCTGCTCGCACGTGTTGCGAAACGCCGAGGCCTCCGCGAACGACGCCATGATCGGCAGCGTGATCGCAGAGACCGCGACGATGAGCGCAATCACCAGCATCGTCTCAACAAGCGTGAAGCCAGCGCGGCTCACACTTGCTGATCGCCACGCGCGCACCCTCTCCCCGATCCCCAAGCCGCGACCAGGCCGCGTGGGGGACGGGTGGTACACGTCTTAGCCTCCGGTACCGCTGCTAGATGAGCCGCCTGAACCCGATCCAGCGCCCGAGCCATCGCCAGACTCATCTTCGGTTGTCCACGAAACGATGTCGTCCTCGGTGCCTTCCTGCTTGTCAGGACCGTTGCTCCAGAGGTCGTACATCTTCTCGTCGCCGTGCTCGCTCGCCTGCCGATAGCCCCACGGCTGACCCCAGCGATCCATCACCATCGGAGCTTCAAGAACCTTCTCCCAGAGCTTGAGAGACTCCTCATCCTGCATCGCGTTCTTGTCCCACAGAACCTTGATCCCCTCAT
>JBBQGR010000337.1:0-3425 GCA_038323185.1 Phycisphaerales bacterium
GCACAGGCTTATCCGCGCCTGAGCCCTCGGGCTTGTCCTCGATCGGTCGGCGGAATGCGTTCTTCTGAGCAATGGGCCTCCACGTCTGCTCGGCCGACGCCCGCGCGGGCGTGAGCGTGATCTCCGGATCAATCAGCTTGCCATCCTTCCCGCGCGCCAGCATGTTCGAAGCGAGCAGCGTGATGACATCCAGCCGCAGGTCAAACTTCGCCTCGTTGTCCTTCCCGCCAGAAGCGGGTTTGAGCTCAAAGCCCTCCACACGGTGGATCCACGTCTGGCTTTGCGCCATGGCGAGGCAGCCGAGAACCTGCTCGAGCGTGCCGCGGCCGCTCAGGCTCGCGCGGATCGCGTCAAAGTCCTTCTCCGCGCGGAGCTTCCTTTTTAGCGTCGTCGAGATGCCTCGGGCCTGGATCAACGGATTCGAGATACCAGTCGGGCGGCCGTGGCTGACCGTAACGCCCGTAAGTCCCGCCATCTCACCAACGCGCGAGAGGCCATCGCGCAACCGCGCAGTCGCAACGTCCGGCTCCGAGGCCAGCGTCCGTGCCGCGAGCGTGTGCTGCTCGCTCAACAGATCATCCTGCCCGTCCAGCTCTTCTTGCAGTTGCAGGATGGAGGTCCGCGTCGTGCCGATGCGATCAAGCAGCTCGCGCCGGGGCGTGAGGAACATCCAAGAGAGGGCAAGCCACCCAACGATGAGCGCGACGAGACCCGCACCGATCGCGATGAAACGGGTCCTCTGCGCTGGGCCTTCGATCAAACTCATGGCTGGCCCCCCTTGCGGATCGGTGCGCCATCTGCTGGCGCCGTTTCGCCAGCCGCAGCTTTCACGCCAGCCGCGGGCTTCGCCGGTGGCGCAGGCACCGTCGCATCGCGCCGCCGCGTGGTCAGGACGAGTGAATACCTGTCGGGAACCTCAGCGCCCTTGTTGGTCACCTCATAGATCCCGCCGTCAAGCAGCCGCTCACGGAAGAGCGAGCCAACCTGCCGCGCGGACATCGATCCATCCACCGTCATCGCAATCGGCTGATCAGCGCTCCACTTCCCGCGCGGATAGGCCCCACTGGGCGCGAATCCCGCAGTGAACTCAGCCCGGCCAGAAAGCTCCCGCACAAGCCCGGAACGCGATTCAGGCGCGGCGTCAGAGAGAACCCGTGCGTGCTTCAACCAGTCCACCGGCTCGCTCATCCATGTCGCAAGGTGCTTCACGCGAGCGTGGCGCAGCAACATGTCGTCGCGCTCCTTGCGAAGCTGTGTCTCCTGCGCCGCAAGCAACTCCATGTCGCTGCGCAGTCCACGCAGCGACGCGTCCGCGAGCACATACGCGACGCCACCAAGCACGATCGTCGCCGCGATTCCCGCCAGTGCGAGTTGCCGAATACGTGCGCCACGGTCAGGAGCACGCCGCGGATGCAGGAAGTCAAGCGTCGCAACCGCTTCGGCGTGCTGCACCAGGATCCCAACCAACGCCGCAGCCATTCCGCGAGAAGCCTCGCCCATGCTCTGCGGGATCGCGATCATTCTGGGCAACCGGACCGTCTCGCCGCGGCAGTCCAGCGACTGCGCACACCCCAGCGCAATCCGCTCGGACAACGGATCCTCACCCACCACCAGCACCGCCTCAAGCTCGCCGCCAGTCCTCGAGGCTCGGTGAGAGGCCCACGTCCTTCGCGCCTCAACCGCCAGCCGCTCCGCAAACGGACCAGCATCATCAGCACCCGGCCGCGCCAGCTCCACGGCTCGCGCCGCCTCAAGCCGCCCACGCTCAATCACAACAAACTCAGTCGACGAAGCACCGACACACACACCAAGCGCCGGACCATCGCGCCGCTGAGTAATGTCCGCGAGCAGGGCGGCGATCGCATCGCACTTGAGCGCAAGCCTCACGGGCTTCAGCCCCGCAGCCCGGGACATCTCCCGATACCAGTCCAAACGCTCGCCAGGCATCGCTGCCGCGAGCGTCGGCACGCCATCCTCCGTCGCCCGCCCCGCCACATAGTCAATCGCGGCAGACTCCCCTCCCACCGTGATCTGCCGCATCATCTGAAGCCGCACCATCGCCGCAAGCTCGCCATCCGCCGCGCCACCCTCAACCCGGGGCAGCGTCAGCAGCTTCAGGACAACCTCGCTGCGCCCCGCGGCCAGCGTCACCTTGCCGCGAGGAACATTCGCCGTCGAGAGCTCCTGCTGGACCCACGCCCCCACCGCTCGCGCATTATCCATCGCGAGCCCGTCGGGCCGCGCCGCCGTGCACCAGCCATCAACCACGACCGAGCCAGGGCGCACCTCGCCCCAGACCGCCGTCAACCGCCCTCCATCAATCTCGATCACCGTGTGCTTGCCGCTGCTCATCCGTGCGTGGCTCCTCTTGCGTTCCGGTGTCTGTCCTGTGGGCGATCTCGAATGTGTCTGAATGTGTCGCCCCTGTTCGTTCCGCGGCCGTCATGGTCTCCTGGGTGCCCATCGCCCGATGCGCCGATCCTGACGCTCGGTCTTCGCCGCTGCCTGCGAGGCTTCATCATCAGATGCTACGGGAGCAGCCTCGCCATCATCCGAGCCAGCCAGCCTGCCGGGTGAAGGATCGAGCGATCGCCCCAACGTTCGCTCGCGCGGCGGTCTCGGGGTGCGAGTCGGCTTGATGTCGCGACCCGGATCCGTCGGCTCGGGAGCAGCGACCCCTGCCGCAGGCTCGATTACCTCAGGTGCCTGAGT
The DNA here is from genome assembly GCA_038323185.1 of Phycisphaerales bacterium. Taxonomy (GTDB): domain Bacteria; phylum Planctomycetota; class Phycisphaerae; order Phycisphaerales; family UBA1924; genus JBBASU01. The sequence goes on from JBBQGR010000337.1 coordinate 2,713, forward strand.
ACTCGCCACCACGCGCGACTCAACATCTCTCGCCACGGGCCGCATCGTGATGTCCCGCAGATAGGCCACGCGCGGCCGCGTTCCAGACACATCGATCACGGCCTCGACCACCGACACAGGGCCACGCGACGCATCATCCGAGCTCATGGAAGCACGCTCACCCATCATGCCCTCTTCACCATCCCGTCCGCTCGCCTCGCGCCGCGACATCGGTTCAAGCCGCACCTCAACACGCACTCGCCACACCAGCGATCGCGTCGTGATCCACTTGGCCGCTCTCGCAAACTCCTCAGGCTCGATCACGCCGCGCTCAAGTGGCCACGAAACACGCCGCAGCGTGTCAGCGTCCAGCCGCGATCGCTCCTGAACCACGCGCTCGGCCGACTCGGCATCAAATCCCGGAATCGCCGCAATCACACGCGCCGTCGCACGCCCGATGTCCACGCGCCCGAGCCGAAACGCATCGTCACCAAACGCGATCGCATCCAGCACCTCACCGATCAACGCGGGCGGCGCGCCATGCTCAAGCAGCCGAGTTGCCGCCTCCGACTCATCTCCCGGCTTGCTATTCGCACTCAGCAGCCGCTCAATCGCCGCGAGCGCATCCGCACTCACCCTCGGAAGCAGCTGAGCCCGCACCTCATCGGTCCACGTGTCACGTGCCGCGATGCGTTCAAGCCCGCGCGTCGCGCTATCGGCGCCCGTGCCCGTCA
>JBBQGR010000338.1:0-3415 GCA_038323185.1 Phycisphaerales bacterium
CGCCGCCGAAACACGCCACGCCGCCGGCCCCGCACCCACACCCGGCACCATCGCGCTCGCCAGCTTCCTCGAAGCAGTCGTCCGCTCCCTCACATCAAACGCCGTCTGCATCGGCGCCGCCGTGCCAGGCCGCGACGGACCCGCCATGCGCCTTCTGGGCGCGGGCGCAGGACAGATGGACCGCCTCACCTCCTCGCGCCTCGCCGTTGAAAAAGCTCAAGCCTCCCTCCGCGGCCCCATCAAAGGCCTCAACGCCGTCGCCGCCAGCGACGCCTTCTTCCCCTTCCCAGACGGCCCCGAACTCCTGATCCAGGCTGGCATCACCACAATCGTCCACCCCGGCGGCTCCAAGCGCGACCAAGACACGTTGGACCTCTGCAACCAGCACCAAGTCACCTGCCTCCTGAACGGACTCAGACACTTCAGGCACTGAGGAAGAAGAAGGCACCAGGCACTAGGCACAAGGGAAGAAGAGAAGGCGTTGGGCATTGGTGATAAGAGATTCGAGGCGGCAAGTCTCGAAGGTCCCAGAAATGTGCCGCGAACGAAGGCTCTCCTGTTTCTCCGCCCCTGGTGCCCAGTGCCTAGTGCCAAGTGCCTTCTTTTTCCATCCCCCTTGATCCCAACGCCGATAGCCTCTAAGAATCACACGCTGGCGGAGCCAGTATGGGAGGCGCATGAAGTCGGTCGGCCACAGGCACGACGACAGACTGCCCGACGCTGAAGACGCGGGTGAGGGTCACTACCCCCTAAATTCAATGGCCTCTGGCGCTGGCAGTGCTGGTCGCGGCGGTGCCGGTCTCGGAAGTGCTGGCCTGGGTGGCCACGATGCCGCCGCACTCTTCGCAAACGATCCCGCCGACGGCCTTGGTTCAAAGGTCCTCGTCCTCAACCGCGCCTACGCCGCCATGCGAATCGTCTCCGCCAAGCGCGCCTTCTGCCTCTTGAGCCGCTCCATCGCCGAGATCATCCACGTCGAGCCCGACGGCGCCGGCGGCGGCCGCTACGTCAACTACGACCTCGACTCCTGGATCGAAGTCAGCGCACTCCAGCACGAGTTCGAACCCGAAAAACACGACTGGGTCCGCACCGTCCGCTTCGAGATCGCAGTCCCACGCATCATCCGCCTGCTCGGCTACGACCGCCTCCCGGACCAGACCGTCAAGCTCAACCGCCGCAACCTCTTCGCGCGCGATCGCAACCGCTGCCAGTACTGCGGCCGCATCTTCCCAACCGCCGACCTCTCAATTGACCACGTCATGCCCCGCTCTCAAGGCGGCATGGACACCTGGGAAAACCTCGTCTGCTCCTGCATCAAGTGCAACGCCCGCAAGGGTGGCCGCACCCCGGACCAGGCCCACATGAAGCTCAAGCGCAAGCCCGAACGCCCCAAGCGCAACCCACTCATCAGCCTCCGCCTCGGCCACGAGAAGTACCAGTCCTGGAAAGCCTTCCTCGACCACGCCTACTGGAGCGTCGAGCTCGGTTGATCAGAACGAGGTCAAAAGCAAGCGTCCGGAACCACAGCCGGGCCGATTCACGCCTTAAAGGCGGAACCTTCAGACCTTACCCCGCAACAGTCGTCCCCGCGCACCTTCACGCCCCCGTGCCTTCCCTCCTCCACTTCATAACTTCCCAACTTACACACACACTCTCTCTGCGTCACTGCCACGCTTCATCACGCCCTCATCTTTAACTTCTTCATCCCCTCTCCCTTCCTTCCTCCTTCCCTCCCTCCACGTTCCCTTCCTTCATCACTTCTTCGCTGCATCGCTTCCCCCGCTTCCCCCTCCCCCTCTATGAGGCCGAAGACCTCGTCGCCTTTAGCCGGGCAGTGGAGGAGCGCAGCGACGACACCTCCGGAACAGACCGCCCTTGGTTTCAGCAGCCCGACGGGCTGCTCGTCATCTCCACCCACCCCTACCATCTCGCATGCCCCTTGCTCCCCCTACTTCCGAACCGAAGCTTCGCCGCGGCCTCCTAGCCCTTCTCGCCGCGCTCACCCTCGTCTCGGCCACCGGCTGCTACGAACAAACCGTCGCCGCCCGGGGCGTCGGCGCATCTGGCATGGCCGTGCAAGAGTCGCGCCGCTCCAACACCGCCGCCGATCGCTGGTTTGACAGCGTCACGGGCGACACGCCCGCACGGGCCACACGCACCGGCATCTTCCCCGGCTCAACCTCCGACCGCGTCGTCCCCGATCGTCTTCGCGCCGAGTAATCCAGCCCCGCCCCCGCGGCGAACACACGGTCTACGTCCCGCATCTGCTCAAGGCCCCGCCAGTTCCGACCGCCGCCACCAACATTCGCGAGGCAAGCAGCCTCTGGAGCACACGATGGGCATCGAAGCAGCACTCCCGGTCGATGGATTTCTCACCACGCAGCTCCGCCACGTCATCAACTGGTCGCGCCGCTCCAGCCTCTGGCCCATGCCATTCGCCACCGCCTGCTGCGGCATCGAGCTCATGGCCACCGCCTGCTCGCGCTACGACCTCGCCCGCTTCGGCGCCGAAGTCATGCGCTTCTCGCCCCGCCAGGCCGACCTCCTGATCGTCGCCGGACGAATCGCCATCAAGATGCTCCCAGTCCTCCAACGCACCTACGAGCAGATGCCCGAGCCCAAGTGGGTCATCTCAATGGGCGCCTGCGCCAGCACCGGAGGAGTCTTCGATACCTACGCCGTCGTCCAAGGCTGCGACCAGTTCATCCCCGTCGACGTCTACGTCCCCGGCTGCCCCCCACGCCCAGAGCAGCTCATCGAAGGCGTCATGGCCATCCAGCGCCACATCGACCAGGAAGGCATGCCCCCGCCCGGCGGCAAGCGAGTCCCCCTCGGCCTCGTCGTCCAACCAACCCACATCCCACGCCCCCAACCCGTCGGCCTCACAATCGGCATCTGAGTTCGTCCCGTCCGACTCCTTCCGAGCCCACTCCTTCCGAGCCGAAGGACGCAAGCCTGCGGTCTTAGCCTCCTCGCGCCCGTTGTCTCTTTTAACTTCTCACGTTGCTCCATGATCATCGACATCCTCATAGAGAAACTCGCCGCCGACCCCTTCCGCCCATTTATCGTCCGCTCCAGCAGCGGCGAGGGCTATCGAGTCTCCACACCCCCGACCTCGTCGTCCTCATGAAGTCCTCGTTTTTCATCGCCCAGCCAAACTCTGATCGTGCAACCACTGTCCCCTACCCCTACGTCGCTGCGGTCGAAGAGCTCGGCGAAGCCTCAAAGCCTCGCCGCCGAACGAGGTGATCCTTCCGGGCCGACTCCTTGCGAGCCCGCTCATTCCGAGCCGACGGGCGCAAGCCCGCAGTCTTCCCTAGCGTTGGCCCATGTCGACCATGACAGATCCAACCAGCGTCGTCACCCCCGCGCGCCGCGGCGTCCCACCCCCCCACCACCACCACGCGCGCGATAT
>JBBQGR010000339.1:0-3404 GCA_038323185.1 Phycisphaerales bacterium
CATGAACTCATCGCCGCTGCGACCGGGCTCGACGCGCATCGCCACGTTGCGCTGCAGCTCATTGAGCAGACGCTCGCGGATCTGGCGGCTCGTGACGTACTCGCCCTCAAGACCCGCGAAGGGCGAGTCGTTGATCTTGAAAAGCATCGTCATCGTCGGCTCTTCGACCTTGATCGGCGGGAGCTGCACAGGATTCTGAACGTCGGCGATCGTGTCGCCGATGTCGATCCCCTCGATGCCAACGACGGCGCAGAGATCGCCAGCATCGACGCTCGCGACTTCCTTGCGCTTCAGGCCCTGGAACTGCAGCAACTGCGTGGACTTGGTCAGGATCTGCTTGCCATCGCGCTTGATCAGGCAGATCTGCTGCCCCGCTCGGATGGTCCCGTTCACCACGCGCCCGATGCCGATTCGCCCGACATACTCGTTGTAGTCGATGTTCGTGACCAGGAGCTGCAGCGGCCTGCTCGTATCGGCCAGCGGCGGCGGAACCTCCTTCACGATCGCCTCGAAGACGTCGCGAAGGTCCACGGGTCTGGGATCGGGGATCGGCCACTCGCGCGCCGCCCAACCATCGCGCCCCACGGCATAGATCGTCGGGCAATCAAGCGCGTGCTCATCAGCACCGAGCTCAACAAAGAGATCAAAGACCTCGCCGATCACGGCCTCGACGCGCTGATCGTTTCGATCAACCTTGTTCACGATCACGATGGGCATGAGGCCAAGCTCGAGCGCCTTGCCGAGCACGAACTTGGTCTGGGGCATCACGCCCTCGGAGCTGTCAACGAGCAGGCAGCAACCGTCGGCCATGCGCAGCACGCGCTCAACCTCGCCACCGAAATCGGCGTGGCCCGGCGTGTCGAGGATGTTGATGCGGTACGTCTTGCCGTCGAGCGCGAGATACTCGACCGCGCAGTTCTTGGCGAGGATTGTGATGCCGCGCTCGCGCTCGAGCGGATTGCTGTCCATGATCAGGCCGTGCTGCCCGCCCTCGAGCTTCTCGAGCTCGCCGCTGCGGAAGTTGCCCGACTGCTTCAGCAGGTTGTCAACCAGCGTGGTCTTGCCATGATCGACGTGCGCGATGATCGCGACGTTGCGGATGGCGGGATTACGCGGCCCCTGGGCGCTGGCGATGCTTGGATTCTTCGTGGCTGGTGCGGGCTGGGCAGTCTGCGTCATGGGAGCGTCTCTTGCTGGTGATCTGGTCGGTTCCGGCAGGGTTTCGCGGCCGAACCCGCGAGTGCCCCTCCAGCTCCGATCTTGGTCCGCGGTTCATCTCGCGCGACTGAAGAAGGCCCCGATTGTGCCCGGGGAGTGGGTGCGGAAGGCTTTCGTTTGGGCCGTCCTCGATCCCGTCGGAAAAGTATAGGTGCGACCAACGCCAACTTCGCGTGAAGCTGGGTAAAGGGTGATCACAGGGCCGGGTTTGACGCCGTCTTCGCAAGGATCCCGGCCCACTTGGCTGGTGCAACGCGCCCGCCGTGGCATCTTGTCACATCGGCCTGATGTTTGGTGAAGCCAGCAACAGCCCGAAGGTCATCCAGATCCACACCTGTCCTAGCCGCAGAAGAGCCCGCGAGCAACGCCCGCTGAATGGGGGCCACGCGATCTCTTTGCCTCGATTGCACGCCACATCCAAGAGAGAGGACCACATATGAAGACCCTTCGCTCCATCTCCAGCATCGCCATCGGGGCAACGCTCCTCGCCGCGACTTCCAGCGCCAGCCTCGCGCAGTCCAGCACGCTCCTCTATCAGAACACCTTCGAGTCGCGCTCGCTCGGAACGCACTGGAGCACCGGCACGCTGCTCAACTGGGAAGAACGCCCCGGCTTTACAACATTCAATGGCCGCTACTCCAGCGGCAGCACCACACTCACGATCTCGCAGCCCATCCTGCCGGGCCCCCGCGCCGGAAGCAGCGGCGGCGGTGAAGGTGGTGGAGGCGGAGGAGGTGGCGGCGGTGGCGGCGGCGGGACGCCCATGATCGTCTTCACCGTTACGTTTGATCTCTATGCCATCGACTCCTGGGACGGCTCCAACTCCCAGTTCGGTCCCGACCGGTTCCGAGTCGCGGCCAACGGCCAGTCTCTTCTCAACACGACGCTCGTGAACCACCAAGCGCAGCTCCAAGACTTCCGCGCTCCTGATGTCGGTCCTGTCCAGCTCGGATTCAACACCTCCTGGGCTGACTCAATCTACCGCGCCATCTCGCTCGACTTCACGCTGCCAAATTCCACGTCCCCCATCTCCATCACGTGGTCCGACGGCGGGCTTCAGGGCCTGGTCGATGAGTCATGGGGCATCGACAACGTCCAAGTCTCGTACCGCGCCGTGCCAGCGCCGGGCGCCCTCGCGGGGCTCACGCTCGGAATGCTTGCCGCGGCTCGCCGCCGCCGCTGAAACGCGTTGATCATCCCAAGGTGATTAAGCCAACTTGATCAAGACAAATTGAACGAGACACGCGAACGCCGCGGGACCTACTCCCGCAGCAACTTCGTCTCCATCATCACCTTGACGCCGCCCATCACCACGCCCGGCCCGCTGCGCTGCACGCTGGTTGAGACCTCATCCAGCCATCGCAGCGCCCGCGCCGCGCCCCGAGCACCAGCCTCGGCGTCGCGCGCATCTCGATCAGCACCCGCGGCTGGCGCGATCGCAGAATCAGGCGTCGAATTGCTCCCGGGCTCGCGATTCGCTGCCGCAATTGCCGCGAGCTTCGCGGGGCGCAGCGAGAGCCGGTAGTACAGCCCCGCGACCGCCTTGTCACGCGCCAAGAGCCGCGAGATCTCCTCGACCTGGTCGCGGCACGCCGCCTCCTGGCGCGCGACGGTTCGAACACTGACAACCCACCACCCCGGTCCATCGGCATCCGCAGCCCCGTCGCCCGCCGCATCCGCACTCGGCGCAGCAGCGTCGGGCACAAAGCACCACGCCACCGAGCCACCACGGCGCAGGTACCCCTCCATCAGGCCATCCTCGCCCGCCGAAATCATGAGCACACGCGCAAGCCCGAGCGGCGCGCGATCGAGCTTCTCTTGCAGGCCCAGCGCCTGCCCTTGCTCGGCAAATCCTGAGAGCCAGCGATGCACCGCAGTCGCGGTCTCGCGCGTTCGATCAACTCTCGCCACCAATGTCCCGGCCAGACCGCCAGCCAGACCGCCAGCCAACCCCCCCGCAACGCCGCCCGAACCTTTGGGCTCATGCACGGCAAGAACCATCGGCCCAAGGAATCGCTCCTCAACCGATGCCGGCGCATGCATCATCGAGAGGACCGACGAGAGGAGCGAGCCGCCGGAGCCAGAGCCAAGCATCCCCGCGCCCATGATCGCGCTCGCGGGTGCCGAGGCACCAGCGTCCGAGGCCGTCGCGTTCGCATCCGCATCGCCCCCCTCGCCCCCACCTC
>JBBQGR010000340.1:0-3391 GCA_038323185.1 Phycisphaerales bacterium
CCTGCTCATGGACAATCCAGGCGGCGTCAACAACAGCGGCAACAACTTCTGCAACACGGTGCTGGACGACGCAGGCACGAGCTCGATCCAGTCCATCGCCATCGCTGGCAACCCGTGGTCTGGCACCTTCACGCCTGCAAACCCCCTCAGCGCCTACAACGGCCAGAGCGCCAATGGAGCGTGGATCCTGAACGTTTCGGACGATGCTCTGCAAGACATCGGCTCGGTCCGAAACTTCTCGCTCGTCATCACCAGCCAGGGTCCGCCGGTCTGCCAGCCACCCAACACCGCTGGCTGCCCGATCATCACCGGCCAGCCCCAGCCCCAGCTTGCCTGCGAGGGTGAACCAGCCTCGTTCACGGTGATTGCAACGGGCACGAACCTTCAGTACGACTGGCGCCGCAACAACATCAGCCTGGGCGCGCCGAACCTGCCGACATTGAGCATCGGTGCCGCGTCCGCCGCGAATATGGGCAGCTACACCTGCGTTGTGTCCAACACCTGCAACTCGGTCACGAGCGACCCCGCGACACTCGCGCTGCGCCCGCCCGCCGACCCCGCGTGCGCCAATCCGTGCGAGTACGACTTCAACCAAGACGAGAACGTCGACCTCACCGACGCGCAGCAGATGGCGCAGGTCTTCGTCGGGTCGCTAACCCCCGAGGCCAACTGGCTCGATGGTGATCTCAACGGCGACGAGAACGCCGACCTGACCGATGCGCAGATCCTCGCCACCTTCGTGGTCACCGGGGTCTGTCCGATCTGATCTGGCCGCGGCGAGCGCGGCTCGACCGCACTCGTTCAAGACCACGTCTTCTCGGGGCCGTCGGCGCAGGCCGGCGGCCCTTTTTCTTGGAAGAACGGCTCGTCGAATCTTTTCCCCCTCGGCCCGATCAAGATCACGGCCGGGGCGGCAGCGTCGTCTGAAGGATGAGACAAGAACCGACGATCGGGTATTCCAGCCGGACGCGGTGCAGCTCGTAGTCGTCGGGCGCCCAGCCAAGCTCGTCGAAGCAGCGCGCGAGGGCGCCCTGATATTCCGGCACTTCTCGGAGGCGGGCGGCCAGCAGCCCTCGCCCCAGACGCTCGACCGAGGCCGAGGTCGGCAGCACTTCCCAGGTCTCGGGCTTCTGCAGCAGCGGATCAACACCCACCGCGCTGACGGTGAGGGCGCGGTGCGAGAGTCCGAACTCCGGAGGTGCCCAGAGATCGAGGATGCTGAGCGCCACGGGCGTTCGGATCGTCATCTGGAGCGCGTTGGTCTTGTTGTCGGCGTTGCTCCATCGCACGCCCTCGAGATCGCGCCGCACTTCGCCGGTGAAGACGCTGATCGCGGAGCGATCTCCCAGCGCCTGATCCGCAAAGCAATACTCGACGTTGCGGCCCGGCAGCTCGACTGCCTCGAGCCTGGGGAGCGGTCGCGTTGAGAACTCTGGCAGCAGCGGCACGCCGCCGACGACGTCGAGCGGGAAGATCGGCAGTGCCGCGGCGCGACGCACACCCGGATTCTCCGTGTCGTGCTCGATGGTGCGTGAGAGCTTGATTGCCCCTTCCTTGCGCAGTCGGCGCGCGCCCACGTGGGCGCGGACTGTTGCCAGATCCGCGCGGCCTTCGCCAAGGTGCCCTCCTGTTGGCGTGATGATCGCCGCGAGGATTCGCACCGCGGTCTGCACGCCCCACGCGTAGCTCGCGGAGCGATACCCCGCGCGACGCGCAGCGCGGAGCTCGACGGCGGACTCCTGCGGCGCCGAGAGGCTTTGGAGCATGACCTCGAACGACGCGCGGTCGCCCGCGTGCGATTTGATTGCCCTGCGATACCTCGAGGCGGCATCGCGGACTTGATCAAGATCCGAGGCAATCACGCCGCGGCGCGACGCGGCACGCAGGAACTTGTCGATGCCCTCATCGCCCGGCAGGTGCGGCGCCGCCGCGAGCAGGTCTGTGCCGTACGCGACTTGCAGCACGCGCCAGCAGAGTGTCTTGTGAAGGCCCAGCACGCGCTCCAGATCTCGCGGCGCACCCGCCCCAAGGCCGAGGCGATCAAGCACGCGGCGGAGCCCGGCTCCGACCTGCGCCAGAATCTGCTCGGCCTCTCCCTGCACATCGCGGGCCTGCTCGGGCGCGGCCGCGACAAGATCGACGCGGACAGGCCTCGCGAGGCGACGCGCCCGGGCTGGGGGCGCGGCGCGAGCCGCTCCGGGGGCGGGTTTCTGGGCTTTTGAGCGGATGGTCCGGGGGGGCATTTTGGGAGTATACCGTGAAACGCGATGTTCTGAAAGAGCGTTTTTCAGAAACGCCTCCAAAATCTCTTGACTCGCTCTCGAACCTCCGGTAGCCTGCCGAGAGTGTCGTTCCAGAAGGTGCCCCCAACGCCAGGAGAAGACCATGATCCAGCCGCTGCACTGTTGTCGTCTGACGCGCCGAGCTTCGACTCGCTCCACAACTTCCATGCCTCGCATCGCCTTGGGCCTGCTCGCCGCGGCGGCGGGCCTGGCGTTCTCGTCCTCCTCAGCCCTCGCGCAGTTCACCGATGCCTGCGCCGACGCGCCCAGCGTCGCCGAGGGCACCTACACATTCGACCTCACCAGCGCCACCCCGGGCGACCAGCCCTTCACGCCCTTCTGCGCGGGAACCCGCCTTGCCGAGATCGACCAGTGGATCCGCTATGTCCCCACCGCCTCAGGTCCGGTTGCATTCACGACCCAGGGCCTCTCAACTGGCGACACGGTGATCTCGCTGCACGACACGTTCAGTCCGGAGTTTGACTGCGCCTTTGCACCCTTCCAGGTGCGCGCCTGCAACGACGACGCTGGCGGGCCTCAGAGCCGCGCCGTGGTGAACGCCATCGGTGGCCTTGCGATCCTGGTCCGAATCTCCGGCGCGGACAACACACGCCCGACCGGATCACTCCGCATCGAGACCTTCGAGCCCGTGCCCGGCGATGTCTGCTCTTCGGCCCTCGCCGCGGTGCTGGGCGTCAACACCTACGACATCACGTCGGCCATCGTGGACTCCTTCGAGGGATGCCGCGAGTTCCGCGACCTCTACTTCACGTATGTCCCGCCGGTCCGCGGGGCGCTCTCGGTCCAGACCTGCGACCAGCCCGCCGAGGCGAGCGTCGCGATCTTCGCCAACTGCGGCGGACGAACGCTGGCCTGCTCCGCCTTCGGCGAGTGCGTCGCGGGAACCATCGTCGAGGCTGGCGTTCCGATCACAATTCGCATCGGCAGCGACGGCGCCGCCGGGCCTCAGCAGTTCACAATCGCACTGGACCCCGCAGGCATTCCCGCCAACGACGACTGCTCCAATGCCCAGGTCGTCACAATCGGTGACACCGATTTCGACAACACCTTCGCCGACAGCCAGGGCCCCCTCGTCTGCAACGGCGGCT
>JBBQGR010000341.1:0-3388 GCA_038323185.1 Phycisphaerales bacterium
GGGATAGCGGCCGTGCGCAAGCCGGAACGTGCGCAGCGCGCCCTTGAGGCTGTTGTGATCGATCTTCGCCAGACCATCAACGGCCTTGTCGCGCGAGCCCATCAGGTTGTACATTACCAGCCCGCCGAGCGCGAGCACGATGAAGATCACAATCATCACCTCGATCAGCGTGAAGCCACGCCGCGCCGAAGCGCCAACACGAGACGAAATCCCACCACAAGTCCCCCTGCGAGCCATAGTCACCTTGGACATGCATCAACCTCCGTGCAGAAGCAACGCCCTCCCAAAAGAACACAGGCGCATACGCCAGCGCCCACCCGGAAACTCGGGGCCGGCGCCTTCGACGCCAGCCCGCCTTCCTGACCGTTCGTACTCCATCATGATACCCGCAGCCATCCCGCTCGACGCCGCCCGGACACGAAGAAGTAGGCCACTACTGCCAAGCACCGAACATCGATCCACGAGTTCGACACCCCCGGCCTCGCGCCCTACTTCCCCATCATGTTCCCCATCTGCGTCATCGGCAGGATGAGGCCCGCCGCGACAGTGCCCACTGTCAACGCCAGGGCCAGCAGCATCAGCGGCTCAATAAGCTTGACCGCCACGCCCAGCATGCGATCCAGCCGCGCCTCCACCGTCTCCCCGACCTTGATCAGCACCTCATCCAGATTGTTCGCCGCCTCACCCACGCGGATCATCTCGATCACGTCCTCTCCCACCAGCCCGCTTGCCAGCAGAGGCTCGGCAAGGCTTTTGCCCTGCCTCACTGACTCCGTCGCCTCATCGACAGCGCGAGTCATCAGCACATTGCCCGTGCCGTCGCGCGCGATGCTGAGCGCCGCGAGCATCGGCACGCCGTTGGCCAGCATCGAGCCGAGCAACTGGCAGAACCGTGCCGTCGCGTACCCACGAATCAGCCCGCCCAGCAGCGGCAGCCGCACCTTCCGACCCTCCCACCACTCCCGCACGTCCGGCCGCCGCAGCGCAACGACCCACCCCAGCGCCGCCGCGATCAACACTCCCAGCGTGATCATCCAGTACGTCGTCACCGCGTCCGACATCGCGAAAACCAGTTTCGTGACCAGCGGCAGCTCGCCCCCGGTCTTGCTGAAGACCTCGCGAAACTTGGGCACAAAGACCGCAAAGATCACAAGGCCGACCACCAATCCCACCACCATCAGGATCGCCGGATAGATCATCGCATCAACCAAGCGGCTGCGCAGTGCGGCCTGACGCACCACGAGCGTTGCCATCCGCGCCAGCACCTGCTCGAGAAAGCCACCCTTCTCGCCCGCCCGCACCATCGCCACATGCACCGGCGCAAAGACGCGCGGCGTCTTCGACATCGCCTCCGCAAGCTCGTTGCCCTTCTCAACCTCCTCCGCCAAGGCCCGGTACAAGGCCGCAAGCTTCGGCCGACTCTTCATCGAGCCAAGCAGCCGCAGCGCCCGCATCAGCGGCACGCCCGCCGCGAGCATGTCCGCAATCTGCTGATAGCTCTCCCCAAGCGCCCGGATCGGAACCCGCCCCCCAAACCCGCCCGCACCAACCGAATCTCCGCGCTCTGCCAGCTCCACGGGCGTAAGCCGCCGCGCCTCCAGCTCGGCCAGCACCGCCTGTTCGGACGCACCGGCAAGAACGCCAGTGACTCGCCGCCCGGTCGCCTCCACCGCGATGTACTGAAAGAGTGGCACCAGGAGAGTGTACAAGCCAAATCCAATCCACGACGCCACCACAAAGGGATCGCGGGAGAGCGGGCCGAGAACGGATAGTCCAGAAAGCGGTGAACAAGGCCATGGGGCAGGAGGCAACCGGGGTTCCCGCGCCACGGACGCCAGCGAAGCGGTTGTTCTGCTCGGAAGTCATCGCGTATCAAGGCCAGCTCACACCGACGGGGCGAAAACCATTCAGCCTAAGCGATCCTGGTACGGTCCACGATGGCCATGATCTCCCCGCTACTTCTCGCCGCCAGACCTCTCGATCTCCGCAAGATGGCGCTCGCAGAGCGCTCGATGCTTCTCGAGGCCGAGAGCTCCATACGCCGCCGCCGCCCGCTTAAGCAGCGGCCTCGCTTGCTCGCGATGGCCACGGGCAAGCATGATCTCGCCGAGGTTGCAGAGCCTGCTCGCAACGATCGACGCGGCCCCGATGCGCTCCGCGATCGCGAGCGACTCCCGATTGAGACGTTCCGCAGTCTTGAGATCACCCCGCGACTCCGGAACCAGCGATAGGTTGCCAAGGTCGCGCGCCACACCCTCCTCGTTGCCGATGCGCCGATCGATCTCCAGTGCGCGCCGCAGCATCGTCTCCGCGCCGCCTAGATCAGCTCGGAAGTGGTAGAGCAGGCCAAGGTTATTCCACGCCCGCGCGGCGTCGGCCGAGTCGGGCCCTGCCACAACCAGGCGCCGGTGAATGAGTCGCTCCGCGGCGTCATACTCACCAAGCCTGAAACAGAACTGATACCCCAGAAAAAGCAGGCGAAGGTCATCGGTTCTGGCGAGCGCCTCATCGAGCAGCCGCCGCGCCTCATCCATCCTCCCGGCATCGCTCGCCTCGACCGCGCGGGCAACGTGCGCGCACGTGCTCAGCCTGGCCATTGCAACCATGTCACCAGGTGCCGCAAGACTCGCGGCGCAAGTAGCCTCGTCCATAGCAGCACGCAGACCAGTGATTGTCTCACTCGCAAAGAGTGAGTCGTTGCGTGCCGCGGGTTGCGAGGGCGTGGTCATGTGGCACGTCCTCTACGTTGGAACGTGGTCGTGAGAAGCACATGCGCGGCCGCGCATCGCTCAACACCCCAAGCGCTCTGACTCAGGCCCCCGCATCCACCCGAAGGCCCATCACGTGGGCGAGGTGGAGCGTATCGGCGTGCTGCTGGAATCGGACGGCCTTTCCACCCGCGACACGCCAGATGTGGACGATCTGAGTGTTCTGGGCCCGGCCAGTGCGCTTGAAGATGCCGCCGTATCGCCCGACCATGACGACCGTGTCGCCCGCATCGACAAGCTCCTCAACCACAACGCGGAATCCATCCCACTCGCCGATGCACCGCGCGAAGACGCCGTTCGCAACGGCCTCGGGCCCGATGTAGGGATTGCCGTCCGCATACGCGTTGTGCTCGGCCTCGTTCCAGACAATGTCCGGGCTCATGCCACCAAGCACGCCGCCAACATCGCCCGCGGCGAACGCATCATAAATGGAACGAATGACATCAACGTTGGCTTTGGACACGGGACCTCCAGTGCCGACGCCCCGAAAGAGCACGGATCGGCCAATCGCCACGGTAGTCGCGGCGGATGGCCGGGGAATCGGCACTCAACATCCACCAGCGGACCGCAACGTGCGACCCTGGGGCTCTTTGGGGGGTCAAGGCTCGGCATACGGACCC